>JANLXF010000226.1:0-2043 GCA_031364965.1 Actinomycetes bacterium
GTCGAGTGGGTGCAGGGCGACAACGTCACGTTGGCCAAGAACTCAGACTACTTCCAGGAGGGCAAGCCCTACCTGGACGGCGTCGAGTTCCGGTTCCTGCTGGTCGACCAAGGCCGCATCGACGCGTTGAGCTCGGGGGACCTGGACTGGGCCGACGCGGTGCCGCTGCAGCAGCTCTCGTCGCTGTCCGAAGACCCGGCGTACCACTACGTCAGCTCGCCCACCGCGGGGATCCCCGACTTCCTGGCACTCAACACGACGCAGGCGCCCTTCGACGACCCGCTCGTGCGCCAAGCGGTGTACCACGCGATCGACCGCGAGCAGATCAGGCAGGTCGCGTACCTCGGCGCCGGGGAGACCGGGATCGAGGAGGTGCCGACCGGCTCGTCGTGGCACGACGGCACCGCCGTCGTCGAACGGAACGTGGACACGGCGAAGTCGCTGCTCGAGCAGGCCGGCGTCACGCTGCCGCTGCAGGTCGAGTACCTGGGCCTTCCTCAGTACCCCGAGCTGTTGAAGACGGGCGAAGTGGTGCAGCAGCAGCTGCGCGAGGTCGGGATCGAGATGTCGATCAAGCAGGTCGACGTGTCGGTGTGGTTCAACGCCTTCGTCAAGGGGAACTTCCAGATCACTTCGGCGTACCAGGAGCGGACGATCGACCCCGACAACTTCTATGCCCTGGTGCTGCGGAGCGGCGGCGACATCAACACGACCGGCTACTCGAACCCCGCCGCGGACGATCTGATCGATCAGGCGCGCACCGAGACCGACGAGACGACGCGTTTCGATCTGTACAAGCAGCTCCGGCAGATCGTGTTCGAGGACGCGCCGATCATCTTCGTGCACTACGAGACGATCAACTACCTGATGGCCAAGACGGTGGTCGGCTCCACCGTGAACCCGACGCTCGAGCTTCGGCTGCAGGAGGTGGGCTTCACGCAGCAGGCGTGAGCGCCCGCGGGGCGAGGCTCCGCCTCACGTTCAAGGTGACCGAGCAGTGAGATCTCGGGGGTGACCTGTGCGACACCACGGACGCCGAGCGGGTGCGTCGAGCTGAAGGTGCGCGCCGGCCGGTAGTCGCGTCAACTGATGTCGAGCGGCCAGATCGACCTGGTCTCGGTGTTCGGGAGGTAGGTGAACGTGAGGCCCGTGCCGGTTACATCGGCCTCCCACATCCCCTCATGGTCGGGATCCGACGTGCCGCGGATGAGTGGAGACGCCACGACGTCCATCAGGCACTCGTTCACTGCGTCACGGTGTGCGCGGCTCGCGGGATCCATCCCCCGCCAGGTAGCCAACACCTCGGCGAGTCTGGTGTGGTCATAGTGCAAGCCGCTAGGTGTGCTCACGCAGGAATGCGGGGAGGTCCTTCGCGGTGACGCCGTCCCGAGGATCGGGGTCGTTCATCGCTCTCAACATGGCCTCGTACCCCTCGCGCAGCCGCTGCTGCAATGCGGGGTCTGCACGACGTCGCTCGCGCAGTTCCTCGTCCGTCATTTGTGCGGGGTCAGATCGGTCGGCTGCCGGGTCGGTGCCTTGCGAGCTCATGGCACCACCCTAGTGCACGCCTCTGACGAGATGGGCGAGTCGGGAGCTCCCATGTCAGCAGCGCGATGTACGTTGGCGATGTATGTTGGCCGACGTGAAGCGAACGCAGATCTACCTCGAGGAACGCCATGCACGTGAGCTTGCTCGGCGCGCTGCGGCACGCCACACGACGAAGGCGCATCTGATCCGCGAGGCGCTCGACGCGTACCTGGGCCAGGGCGACGACGAGGAAGAGCGGCTCCAGCGGTTCCGGGAGGCGGTCGACGGCGCGGCAGGCATCGCCCCGTACCTGCCGGATGGCGTGGCGTTCGTGCGGGCGTCGCGGGAGGGCGATCTCCAGCGGCAGGACGAGCTCCGGGAGCGAGCGGGCGCGTGAGTGTCGTTCTGGACACGACGGTCCTGGTCGACGTGCTCCGAGGCGACCGGGCCGCGCTGGCGTTCCTGAAGGGTCTCGAGCGGCCCCCCTCGTGCAGCGAGGTGTCGCGCGTCGAGATC
>JANLXF010000260.1:0-4233 GCA_031364965.1 Actinomycetes bacterium
GAGCGGGGTCTGGGGGTCGACGTTGCTGGCGGGTAAGCGAGGGCCCATCGTCGCCGGCGCCGGCGCGGCCGCGCTCGTCCTGCTGCTGATCTTCTTCCTGGTGCTGCCCAAGATGTCCCAGGTGTCGGAGGCGCAGAACGAGCTCGTCGCCGCCCAGGGCGAGCAGGGGAGCCTGGAGTCGCAGCTGCAGGCGCTCCAGCAGGCCGAGGTCGCCGCGCCCGAGGCCCGCGCCGCGATCGAAGAGGTCGATCGCCAGATCCCGCCGACGGTCGACCTTCCCGGCCTGATCCTGCTCTTGAACAACGCGGCGACCAGAGCCTCGGTCAGCCTGCTCACGCTCACGCCGGCCACGCCGGCACCCGATCCCACGACGGGTCTGTCGGCGATCAGCGTGTCGGTCACCGCCGAGGGAAGCTACTTCGCGATCACCGAGTTCCTGTTCAACATCGAGACGCTCCCGCGGGCCGCGAAGGTGCTGAGCCTCAGCATGTCCCCGGGTGGGGGCGACTCCGCCGTGGTCACCGCGGTCCCCACGCTCTCGGCGACCGGCACGATCGTGCTGTACACGCAGGACGTCAGCGCGGGACCGGGCTCCAACCCGGGGCCTGATGAGGCCGCGCCCGCCGGCGCAACCGGAGCCACGGGAGCGACGGGGTGATCGTATGCAGCTGACCGACCGCGACCGCCGTACCTTGATCATCGGGGGAGCGATCCTGGGGGTCTTGATCGTCGGCTACCTGCTGATGAACGTCGTGTTCGGAGGCGGCGACGACACCACCACGGCGCTGCCGACGATCAGCGCCGAGCCGGTCCCTTCGCCCGAGTCCCCGACGCCGACCCCCACCAGCGGGTCGCCCGTGATCAACTTCACCGGGCGTGACCCTTTCTCGATCCCGGGGGCATTGGCGGTCTCCACGACGAGCCCCGGCAGTCCCACCGTCACCGTGAGCGGCACGACCACGATCACGATCACCCCGAGCCCGACGACCAGCCCGACGACCTCGACGTCGCCCAGCCCCACGACGACGCCCACGGTGCCCGGCGGCGGCTCGAGCACCACGATCGGCGGCCACACCGTCGTGCTGCTCGACACCTTCATCGGGGGTGGCGGCGGCGAGGTAGCGCAGGTCGAGGTCGACGGCCGCGTGTACAGCGTCTCGGAGGGCGACACCTTCGCGCAGGGCAAGTTCAAGGTCGTCTCGATCTCGGGCGACTGCGCGACCTTCCTGTTCGGCGACGAGCGATTCACCCTCTGCTCGACGTCGCCCAAATAGCGTTCGAAGCCCCGGCGACCCGCCCACGGGGGGAGCGGTCGCCGGTCCGCGGGGGCGGCCTTCGGGCCGCCCCCGCACCTCGTCCGGGGGCGCGCGTGCCGCGCCGGCCGCCGTGGCCGGCCGCCGGGTGGGGAGCTGCCCGTTCCCTATGATGTGCGCATGCTGCGCATGCTCACCGCGGGCGAGTCACACGGTCAGGCGCTCGTCGCCGTGCTCGAAGGACTGCCGGCGGGCGTGCCCGTGACCCGCACGGCGATCGAGCACCAGCTGGCGCGGCGCCGCCACGGGCACGGCCGTGGTGGGCGTCAGACGTTCGAGCGGGACCGCTTCGAGATCCTGGCCGGCGTGCGGCACGGACGCTCGCTCGGGTCGCCGATCGCGATCACGATCCCCAACCAGGAGTGGGAGACGAAGTACCGTGAGCTGATGGGCGCCGAGGGCGAGATGGACCCCTCGAAGCGCCTCACCCGGCCCCGGCCGGGCCATGCCGACCTGGCGGGTGCGCAGAAGTACGGCTTCGACGACGTCCGCAACGTCTTGGAGCGCGCGAGCGCGCGGGAAACGGCGGCTAGGGTCACCGTGGGCGCCCTGTGCCGCGGGTTCCTGGGTGCGCTGGGGATCGAGGTGCTCTCACACGTCGTGCAGATCGGCTCCGCGAAGGCCCGCCGCACCGCGCCACCCGGTCCCGATGACCGGGCTGCGATCGATGCGTCGCCGGTGCGCTGTGCCGACCCCGTCGCCGCCCGGAAGATGGTCGCTGAGATCGACGCCCTCCGGAAGGCGCGCGACACCGTGGGCGGTGTGTTCGAGGTGCTGGCGTACGGGGTGCCGCCCGGGCTGGGCTCCTACGTGCAATGGGATCGCAAGCTCGACGGCAGGCTCGCGGGCGCGCTCATGAGCATCCAGTCGGTCAAGGGGGTGGAGGTCGGCGACGGGTTCGCCTCGGCCCGGCGCCCCGGGTCGAAGGCGCACGACGAGATCGTGCTCCATGAAGGCTCGATCGAGCGCCGCACCGCCCGCGCCGGTGGCATCGAGGGCGGCATGAGCACCGGGCAACCGATCCGCGTGCGGGCCGCGATGAAGCCGTTCTCCACCGTGCCGAAGCCGCTCGCGACCGTCGACCTGGCCACCAAGACCGCCGCCGTCGCGATCAAGCAGCGCACCGACGTGTGCGCCGTGCCGGCGGGCGGTGTGGTAGGGGAGGCGGTCGTCGCCTTCGAGCTCGCGAACGCCGTGCTGGAGAAGTTCGGGGGCGACTCGCTCGGCGAGACCCGCGGGAACCTCGAGCGCTACCTGGAGACGTTGCCGTGATCGTGTACCTGGTGGGGATGCCCGGCGCGGGCAAGTCCGTCGTCGGTGAAGAGCTGGCGGGGCGGCTGGGCGCCCCGTTCGTCGATCTCGACGCCGAGATCGAGCGGGAGCAGGGTCGGCCGGTGGCCGAGATCTTCGCGACCGACGGGGAGGCGGCGTTCCGCGCGATGGAGGCGGCCGCCCTCACGAAGGTGGGCGCGCACGACCCCGCGGTGGTCGCGTGCGGCGGCGGGGTCGTCTTGGAACCGGCGAACCGGATCACGCTGCGGAACACGGGCCTCGTGGTCTACCTCGACGTGCCGCTCGCCCACTTGCGCGAGCGCGTGCGTCCGGCCGCCGAACGCCCGCTGATCCGTGAGGAAGGCGACCTGGAACGGCTCCTCGCTGAACGGGAGCCCCTCTACCGTGAGTTCGCCGCGCACGTCGTCGACGGTCGCGGCACGCCGGGTGAGGTCGCCGACGCGATCGTCGAGGAGCTGCGTTGGTCCGCGTGACCGTGCCGATCCCCGGACGGCCGTACGACGTGCTGGTCGGGGCGGGCGTGCTCGCGCAGACGGGCGCATCGCTGCCCGACCTTCCTGCCGCTGCCCGGGCATTCGTGATCGCCGATCGCGCCGTGGTGGACCTCGGGTTCCGCACGCTCGCCGGCAGCCTGAAAGAGGCGGGCCTCGATCCCGTGTTGCTCACGGTGCCCTCGGGCGAGGAGGCGAAATCGCTGCAGATGTACGGGACGCTGCTGCACCAGCTCGCCACCCAGGAGGCCCATCGCGACGACGTGGTCGTCGCGTTCGGCGGCGGCTCCACCGGCGACCTGGCGGGGTTCGTGGCCTCGACCTACATGCGGGGCGTGCCGCTGATCCAGGTGCCCACCACCCTCACGGGGCAGGTCGATTCGGCGATCGGGGGCAAGACCGCCGTGAACATGCCCGAGGGCAAGAACCTCGTGGGGACGTTCTTCCAGCCCCGGGCCGTGATCGCCGACGTAGAGCTGCTGGCGACGCTGACCGACCGCGACTACCGCGCGGGGCTCGCGGAGGTCGCGAAGTACGCGCTCGCCCTCGATCCCGAGCTGTTGCGCCAGCTCGAGAACGACCCCGCGCCCGTGCTCGCTCGCGATCCCGCCGTCCTCGAGCCGCTCGTCGCGCGGTGCGTCGCGCTGAAGGCCGCCGCGGTGGCCGAGGACGAGCGCGACACCGGCGCGCGCCTGCACCTGAACTACGGACACACCCTGGGCCATGCCCTCGAGCGCCTCGATGCCTTCGCGGGTCGTTCGCACGGCGAGGCCATCGCGATCGGCATGGTGTTCGCCGCGCGGCTTGCGGAGTCGCTGGGGATCGCCGGAGCGGGGCTCGCGACCCGCTCGGTGCGGCTGCTGTCCTCGCTCGGGCTCGAGACCGACGGCCCCCTCCCTCCGGTCGCCGACGTGATGCCCGCGCTCCGCCTGGACAAGAAGTTCCGGGGCGGGGTGCGATTCGTCCTGCTGGAAGACGTGGGTCGCCCCGTGGTCGTCGACGATGTGCCGGTCGATCGCGTGAGGGAGATCCTCGGAGAGATCGGAGCGACCCGATGAAGGTGCTGTTCCTGTTCGGTCCGAACCTGGGCGCGCTGGGCCGGCGAGACCCGGAGACGTACGGCTCGGCGACGCTCG
>JANLXF010000263.1:0-9816 GCA_031364965.1 Actinomycetes bacterium
CGGGCACACGATCAGCTCGATGAGGCGCCGCGTTCGCGCGCGCGCAGCCTAGACTCGGTCCGATGAGCGAGCGCGACCACAACCCTGCGAAGCGCCGCCTGCACCTGCCGATCGTCGGCGTCACGAACGGCCCCGGAGACGCCTCCGGCGTGAACGCACGTGGGGAACGCAAGCCTCCCTGGCTGAAGGTCAAGCTCCAGAGCGGTCCGAACTACGCGGCGCTCAAGGGGATCGTGCGCGGGCGGGACCTGCACACCGTGTGCGAAGAGGCGATGTGCCCCAACATCCACGAGTGCTGGGAGGAGCGCGAGGCCACGTTCCTGCTCCTGGGGTCCAAGTGCACGCGGCGATGCGGGTTCTGCGACGTGATGACCGCCAAGCCCGACCCGGCCGACGAGACCGAGCCCGCCCGGATCGCCGACGCCGTGCGCGCGATGGGGCTGCGCTACGTCGTCATCACCGGGGTGGCGCGCGACGATCTGCCGGACGGCGGCGCGGCGATCTGGGCCGCGGCGATCCGGGCCGTCCGTGACGCCGTCCCGGGTTGCCGGGTCGAGGTGTTGCCGAGCGACTTCAAGGGTGGAGAGGCCGACATCGCCACGGTGATCGGCGCAGAACCCGACGTGTTCGCCCACAACCTCGAGACGGTGCCGCGCCTGCACGAGCGGATCCGCCCGGCGTTCGGCTACGACCGTTCGCTCGATGTGCTTCGGATCGCGAAGCGTCTGCGACCGGGTCAGGTCACGAAGTCGAACCTCATCCTCGGCATGGGCGAGCGGCCCGACGAGGTCGCCGCGGCGATGCGCGATCTCGTCGCCGCGGGCTGCGAGATCTTGACGATGGGCCAGTACCTCCAGCCCACTCCGTTCCATCTTCCGGTCGACCGGTGGGTCACGCCGGACGAGTTCGCCGAGCACGCACGGGCCGGCGAGGCGCTCGGGATCGGCCACGTCGAGGCCGGACCGTTGGTGCGGTCGAGCTACCACGCCGGGCGACAGCTCCAACGCGCGATCGCGAACGGTGTGACCGAGCCCGCGCTCGGGTGAATATCGCGGGGCGACCGGGCGTGCGATGCGGAGGAGCCGGCCTGTAAGCCGGATCCTGTGCACGGTCCGAAGACCGCCGGCGACCATCTCTCTCGGCGAGCGCGAACGCTTGCCGCCGGCCCGTTCTCCGGGCCGGTGCGGTCTACCCGACAGCTCGGGCGGGCCGCCCTCGAACGCTGCCTGCTTGACCTTGCTCCGGGTGGGGCTTGCCGAGCCGCGCCGGTCGCCCGACGCGCTGGTGGGCTCTTACCCCACCGTTTCACCCTTACCGCCCCGGCGAACCGCGACGGCGGTCTGCTTTCTGTTGCGCTTCCGCGAGGTCACCCCCGCCCGGCTCTCGCCGGCACCCTGCCCTTCGGAGTCCGGACTTTCCTCGAGCCGAGGCCCGCGGTCGCCCGGCCGGCTCCTCCGGGCCGAGCATACCCGTCGCCGCCGGACGTACCTGGCGGCCGTAGACTCGGGCGATGCGTCGAGCGCTCGCCCTGCTTGCCTGCGCGGCGCTCCTGAGCGGAGCGTGCGCGCCCGCGCCCTCGGGTCCCCGCGAACCCGTTCGGCAGGACCAGCTCACGGGTGATGAGGCCGCCAACTCGGCGGGCGCGAGGGCGACGGCGATCGCGTTCGTCCACGGCTATGCGGCCGCGGACGCCAGCGGGCTCGCGGCGATGACGTCCCTCGCCGGGTCCGCGCCGATCCGCGGCTGGGTTCACTGGCAGGGCGTGCAGCTCGCGGAGTTCCCCGGCACGATCGACGGCATGGTCGTCCTCCGCGATGCGGGGGTCGCGACGCCGGTGGCCGACATCCCCGGCACCTCCACGCTCCTGCGGGACGTCGCCGTCCAGGCCGACGTGACGTTCGACTACGAACCGGATCGGGGCGACCCGTTCTCGACCACCAGAACGATCGGGTCGATCCGGGTGGCACGCGACGAGGGCCACCCGTGGGTCGTCGTCGATCTGATCCGCGACGATCTGCCGATCTCGACCGTCTTCCAGCCGGTGGGGACCGTCGTGCGGGGAGACGGGGTCACGGTCACGCTGGATTCGTTCGTCGCCGATCCTCGATCGAACGCCTGGCAGTTCGACCTGATCGTGCGCTCGTCGCTCATCGGGCCGCTGCAGCTCGCGGGTACCGGCGCGGCGCTCGTCGACGCCGACGGCAACGAGATCTCGACCGCGACCTCGGTATCGGGGTCACTCGCCTCGATCGGCGCGGGAACCGACATCGAAGGCCTCGCGCGGTTCGATGCGCTCGATCACGTGGGGGGCGTCACGCTTTCGCTGCGGTTCTCGGGACCCGGCGTGACCGGCACCGCGGAGTTCCCGCTCCAGGGTCAGATCGAGCTCGTGACGGGGGCGGCGCAAGCAGCCTGAGGACGGGCGGGATCAGCGGCGCCGGGCGAGCCAGGCGTCGACCCCTTCGTTCGCCAGGCGATCGGGCTCGGTGTTGCGCTCGCGGCGGACGTGCTCGTAGCGGACGTCGCGGAACCTTCGGGCCTGCTCGAGCACCCCGCGGTGCAGCGGCACCAGGTGCGCCGACTTCACCTTGTACCTGCCCGTCAGCTGATAGATCAGCAACTGGGAGTCGCTGCGAAGGAGCACTTCGGTCGCGCCGAGCTCGGCGGCGCGCTTGAGCCCCTCGAGCGCCGCCGTGTACTCGGCGACGTTGTTCGTGGTCTCGCCCAGCCCCGCGGCGATCTCGGCGAGCACGGTCCCGCGGGGATCGGTGATCTGGACGCCGATCCCGGCCGGGCCCGGGTTGCCGCGTGCCGCACCGTCGCAGGAGACGGTTAGAAGACCAGGATCCGCCGGCAGTACTCACACCTCCGCACGCCCTCGGTCTTCTTGAGATGGTCCAGCTCCATCGCCGACAGCTGCTCGTGACAGGCCTGGCAGACGCCGTCGACGAGCGCCGCCGCGCCGATCCCCTTCTTCTGCCTGCGGAGGTCCTCGTAGAGCTCCAGGAGCTCGGGGTCGACGCCCTTCGCGACCGCCTCGCGATCCAGCGTGCGCTGCGCGAACTCCCCCTCGATCCGCCGAAGCTCCTCGACGGCATCGGCCGACGCGCGTTCGGCGTCGGCCCGGAGCGCTGCGCTCCGCGCCTCGGCGTCCCCTGCCGCGGCCGCGACGGTCTCGCGCTGTTCCATCAAGGCGAGCAACTCGTCCTCGCGGTCGCTCTTGCGCTTGGCGAGCGAGTCGATCTCGTGCTGGAGAGCCGAGAGCTCCTTGGCGTTGGCGATGCTGCCGTCGAACATGCGCTTGTGCTCGGCAGCCTCTTTCTGCGTCAGCGAGTCGAGCTCGGACTCGAAGCGTCGCTGGTCGCGGTCGAGCTCGGCCAGCTGCAGCTGGAGCTCGCCGTCCGCCATCTCGGCCTGGTCGGCGACGGTGCGCGGGCCGGCGACGACCTCCCCCGACTCCAGCGCGCGGTGGCGCGCCTGCAGCCGCCCGATCGCGGTGTCGATCTCCTGCAGCTCGAGCACGCGTTCCGTCCCCATGGGGGCCGAAGCCTAGCCGATGGGGACGGAGCGCGGCCCGGAGCGTCCCTTACGGGAACTTGACCTTCTCGAACTGCCCGGCCGTGCTCGTGCCCAGGTACGCCACCGAGGTGACGACCACGGCGAAGATCAAGGCGAGCATCAGTGCGTATTCGACCGCGGTGGCGCCGCGCTCGTCGAGCAGCCGGTCACGCAGCTCGGCGATCCAGACCTGCGCACCCACGATGTGGTGCAGCAGCATATTCCCCCTCCATTCCGGTGGCGGGGCCGCCCGGGTGCTCCGGGCGACCGCGGCCGTCGTCTTGGAAGGGGGTATCGGCATCACGGGGGTCGGATGTTGAGCCCGAGAGTCGAAGTCGGCGGTCGGGTCCGTTGACGTGGGCGTTAGGCTGCGCGTCGATGGACGGCGAAGCACGAGATCGTGTCGCTCTGATCACGGGTGCAGGCAGCCCGACCGGGATCGGGTTCGCGACCGCGCGCGTGCTCGGGCGCGAGGGCGCCGCGATCGCGGTCGCCTCGACCACCGATCGGATCCACGCGCGCGCCGAGGAGCTCGGGAGCCTCGGCTACGAGGCCGCGGGGTTCGTCGCCGATCTCACCGATCGTGCCCTCGCGCGCACCCTGGTGGCGACCGTGCTGGAGGCCTTCGGCAGGATCGACATCCTCGTGAACAACGCAGGCATGGTCACCGTCGACATGGACGAGCAGTCCTCCGGGTCGTTCTCCGAGCTGGCCGACGCGACCTGGGATCTGGATCTCGCGATGAATCTCGGCACCGCCTATAACGTGACGCGCGCGGTGGTTCCCGGGATGATCCAACGCGGCTGGGGCCGCATCGTGATGGTCTCGTCGGTCACCGGACCGCTGGTCACGACCGAAGGCTCCGTTGGCTACTCGGCGGCCAAAGCCGGCATGGACGGGCTGATGCGCGGCATCGCGATCGAGGTCGCACGGAGCGGCGTCACGGTGAACTCGGTCGCCCCGGGGTGGATCGAGACCGGGTCCCAGACCCCGGACGAGGCCGAGGCAGGTCGCTACACGCCGGTTGGGCGCTCGGGCTCACCCGAGGAGATCGCCGAGGTCGTCGCGTTCCTCGCGTCGGATCGGGCGAGCTATCTCACCGGCCAGTCGATCGTCGTCGACGGCGGCAATACGATCCAGGAGGCGAAGGGCCCCTGACCTCCGGCAGGTCCTTGCTTCGGCCCAGGATCTTCATCGCCGCGGCGCTCGCCCTCACGATCGCCGGCGTCTGCGTGCGACTGGGGATGTGGCAGCTCGACCGTCTCCACGGCCGGCGCGAGATCAACGCGTCGATCCGCGCGGGGCTCGACCGGCCGCCTCAGCCGCTCGACACACTGCTCGGCGAACGGCCCGCATCCTCGCTCGGCTACCGGCTCGTCACCGTGACCGGGACGTACGACGGCGCCGACGAGGTGATCCTCTACGGGCGCTCGCTCGACGGCCGCAACGGCAACCACGTGCTCACGCCGCTGCGCCCGAGCGCCGGCGGCCCGCTCGTGATCGTGGACCGCGGATGGGTGCCCGTCGAGATGGACACGCCACCGCTCGAAGGGGCCGCACCACCTTCGGGCGAGGTGACCGTGACCGGCGCGCTGTTCCCGCCCGACGGGTCGGGCGGCGACGCCCTCGAGACCCGGACCGTGACCCGCGTGGATCTCACCCAGATCGCCACAACGCTCGGCACGGACGTCCTGCCGATGTACGTGCTGCTGTCCGCGCAGGACCCGCCACAGTCCGGGCCGCTTCCGACGCCCGCGCCCCTACCCGAGCTGACCGAGGGCCCGCATCTGAGCTATGCGTTCCAGTGGTTCGCGTTCGCGACGATCGCGATCGTGGGACTGGTCGTGCTCGTGAGCCGTGACCTCCGCGACCAGGCCGGTCGGGGAACCGACGGAGCCACGGAGCCGGCCGGACAGCGATAGGCTGCGCCCATGGGATGTCTGATCGTCCTCCTGGCGCTGATCACTCCGCGGCTCGTGCTGTTCTTCGTGTGGCTGCTGAACGGGTCGTACCTCGCGCAGGCCTACGACACGTTCTGGCTGCCGCTCGCCGGATGGCTGGTCCTGCCCGCGACCACCCTGATGTACGCGATCGCCGAGAACGAGTTCGGTGGGATGCACGGCGGCGGGCTGCTGCTGATGGTCCTCGGCGTGTTGATCGACGTCGGGCTGGTCGGCGGTTCGCGCGCGAAGCGGCGCCGCGCCGACTAGCCGTGGTTCACTCCCGGTTGCGCATCGATTCCGCGGCCATGTCGAAGTACTCGTGCAACTTCGCCTCGATCGCCGCGGGCGGCTCGAGCGACGCGATCGCTTCCCGCATGTGCGCGAGCCAGCGGTCGCGTGCGTCGGGACCGATCGCGAACGGGTTGTGGCGCATCCGCAACCGGGGATGACCCCGCTCCTCGGAATACGTCTGGGGGCCGCCCCAGTACTGCGCGAGGAACAGCGTGAGTCGATGCCGGGCCCCGGCGAGGTCCTGCGGTTCGGGGTAGAGCGCCAGCAGCACTGCGTCGGTCTCGACGCCCCGGTAGAAGCGATCCACGAGCTGCTCGAAGAACGCCATCCCTCCGGCGGCCTCGTACAGGGTCTGCGGTTCCTCCATCGACGGCGAGTGTACGGGCCCGGTCCGCCGATCGATGCCGACGCAGACCGCCGGTATCAGATGACGTACGGGATGAACCGCCGAGGCACGCGAGCCCGGTACGCCCCGTAGCCCGGGTACCGATCCAGGAGCCAGTGTTCCTCCCGCCGGCGCTTGCCCTCGAAGAGGATCCCGAGGAGGAACGTCGGCACGAGCGCCCAGGGCGACGTCCACAGCGACCACCCCAGCGACACGAGCACGCCGCCCCCGTAGATCGGATGGCGGACCAGCGCGTACACACCGCCCTCGCGGAGTTCCGCGCCCTCGGCCGGCGCGGGGAACGGGGTGAGTGAGGCTCCGAGGTGACGGATCCCCGCGCCGGCCAGGGCGAGCCCGAGCGCGGCCGCGGTCGTCCCGGCGATCGCGGTCGCCGTTCGCGCGCTCGCGGGCCAGTCCGGGGCCAACAGCCCCACCGTCAGGACCGCCAGGATCAGCGCGACCTGCGCCACCACCCAGCGTCCGCCTCGCCCGGTGAACCCGTGTGGGCGCGCCTGACCGTCCATATCCGTCAGCCTACCCGGCGCCCGGAAACCTCGATCACGCACGTTGCGACGTCACCGATCCCTGGTAGCGTGGTCGCCGAGGGTACCGATCGCGGTTCGCTTCGAGCAGTTCCCTCACCCCCGGCGGATGTCACGCCGGCGCCTGACGGGCAGCAGTAAGGCCCCGACGGCGAAGGAAGGAGGGATCGTCATGGCAACCGGTACCGTGAAGTGGTTCAACCCCGAGAAGGGGTTCGGCTTCATCACCCCCGAAGATGGCAGTGCAGATGTGTTCGTACACTTCAGCGCTATCACCGGCGAGGGATACCGCAACCTGGAAGAGGGTCAGCGCGTCGAGTTCGACGTGACCCAGGGCCAAAAGGGCCCCCAGGCCGCGAACGTCCGCGGCGTCTAGCCGCGAACGAGAGCTTCGCAACGACGAGAGCCCGGCGCGTACGCGCCGGGCTCTCGTGCGTCTCGGGTCGCGCTGATCAGGGCGTGAGCCGCGCGAACCGCACGTCGGCCGAGTTCGCCGACGTGCCGGCGACCGCGTACAGCAGCAGGAAGTCCCTGCCGCTCGTCGCGATCCCCTCGTAGTCGCCGAGGAAGTAGCCGCGCGCGATCGGCGCCTTCTCCATGTCGAACGTGCCGCCGACAGGCACCTCGGACCATGACGACGGCGAGGTGCACGCCGCCGCGCACGAGGTGAACCAGTAGCTCGTCGGAAGTCCCGCCGCGGGGGTGTTCGCCCGCAGGTCGTAGTACGCGACCCCCACCGTGCCATCGGACGCGACCGCGACGCTCGGGGTGAAAGCGTCGGACGCGAGCGGCGCGCGGTCGATGCGCGCCGGCGCGCTCCACGTGCTCCCGCCGTCGCTCGACATCGAGAAGGCGACGTGCGCGTGCCCCGCGGCGAACCTGCCGTCCTGCCACACGGCGTAGAGAGCCCCGGTGTTGGGGTCGACCGAGACCTCGGGGATGATGTCCCCGGTGCGGATCGCGGCCCCCGTGTCCGGATCGACGACCTGCACGAAGTTCAGCGCCGACACGATCGTGGCCCTGCTGGACCACGTGGCACCGTGGTCGGCCGAGGTGATCACCGCGACGTTGTAGCCCTTGATGTTCCCCTTGTTGTCGTTGCGGATCAGGTCGAACAGATCGACCAGCGTGTGGCCGGCGTCGGGCAGCACGACGATCTGGTTGCCGATCGTCTGGTCGTTCGTGCCCAGGTTGAAGATCGCGCGGGCGGGCTCCCACGACGTGCCGCCGTTCGTCGTCCGCGTGAAGAAGGTCGGGCCGCGGTAGCCCGAGGTGTTCTCGGCGCTCTTGAGCGAACCCTTCCCGGGCGGCGAGTCGAGGCGGTCCCAGACCGCGTACACGTACGAGCTGTCGTAGGGATCGGCCGTCATCGAGTTCTTGTCGTTGAACAGACTCGGATCGGTGTCGTCGGCGAGCAGGATCGTCGGCCCCCAGTGGACTCCGCCGTCGGTGCTGCGGTTCACGGCCATCCCGCTCGGGTTGTTGACGCCGGTGGAGAGCTTCGTCTCGACGAGCGACATCTGATACAGGGTCCCGTCCGGCGAGAAGGTGACCCACGGGTCGCTCGCCCGGGTGAACCTGGGGTTGCCGGTGCACGCCGACTGGCCGGGCACGGGGACCGACACGAACGTGGATCCGCCGTCCGTGCTGACGCCCACCGTCGAGCCGCGGGCCGCGCCACTCGACCAGCGGTCCTGCTGCCAGGTACCCACGATGTTCAGGGAGTTGCGCGGGTTGACCGCGAGCCAGGGTTCGACCTCGGTGTTGGGGTACAAGGTCCCGGGACCGCCGTCTGCGGCCGTGCACGTGGCGAGCGGGCTCATCCCCGCGCTCGCGCCGACGATCGGACCCGGCTGGTAGGCGGCCGCCGCCGTTCCGGTCGCCATCACCAACGTCACTGCCATCACTACCGTACGTCGCATCTGCGCTCTCCCCTTGTGCCCGTAGTACGTCCGGGGGACTCTCATGCGAGTCACCGCAGTTGTCAAACCGGTGCGTTGCGGGGTGCCTGGGGCGCCCGATAGGCTCCTTGGACCAGACGACCCCCGGAGATGATCGCGATGCGTACCCGACCCACCCCGATCGTCCTCGGCCCGGTTTTCGCCTCGGCTCTGGCTCTGGGTCTGGCCACCGTGCCGATCTTCGCTCCGCCCGCATCGGCCGCCTGCCCACGCTACGGCCCGGACCACGTCGCCGGAAACGTGCACATCGCGGGGATCAACGAGATCTCGGGCGTGGTCGCCGGCCGGCGCTGGGACGTGCTGTGGGCCGAGGAGGATTCGGGCAATCCCGAGCGCGTCTACGCCGTCTCTCCGACCGGTCGCACCAGGGCCAACATGGAGGTCCGCAACGCGACGAACCACGATTGGGAAGACATCGCGTACGGTGGGGGAAGGATCTGGCTCGGCGACATCGGCAGCCGTCGCAACGTCGTGCAGGTGTACTGGTTCCCCGAGCCGCGACTCGGAGCGCGGGCCGTGCGCGCCAAGGGGGCCGACCTCCGGTACGAGAACGGCGCCACTCACAATGCCGAGGCGATGTTCATCCTGGGGTCGAATCTGTTCGTCGTGACGAAGGAGCGCTCGGGCTGGCAGGGGCTCGTGTACCGGGCGAGCATCCGTGGCCTGCGGACCGGCGGGGCACGCACGATGCGGATGGTCGGACGCGTCACGATCGGCAACGTCACGGGGGCCGACGCCGGGCCACATGGGTTCATCGTGCGCAACCTCAGCGGCACCGCCGAGTTCTACCCGTGGCGCGGCAGCCGGAGCGTGACGGACGCGTTGCGAGGTCCTCCGTGCGACCTCACGGTGGGTCGCGGCGAGTCGATCGCCTTCAGCCGGTGGAACACGCGGTTGTATTCGATCTCGGAGGGAACGAACCCCGCCGTGCGCTACGTCGCGCGACGCTGAGAGCCCGCTGCACCCGGCGGCGACTCGGAAGTCACCATCGTTAGACTGCATCGCGATGGCTCCCGTCCCCAGCGTCGCACGCTCCAGGAGGAAGACCCGATGACGGCACCCTCGATCGACACCGCCGCACTCCGAGAGACGGGCCTGTTCGCGGGTCTGTCGGACCAGGACGTCCAGGGCATGCT
>JANLXF010000035.1:0-13849 GCA_031364965.1 Actinomycetes bacterium
GGCCGCCGGCTCGTACTTCTTGCCGAGGGCCTTGAGCGCGACCCGATCGCCCCGACCAAAGCCGAGGCGCGGGGGATCGACGGCGACGCTGTCGTTGACCGCGGCCGAGGCCGCGCGCCACAGCTCGGACAGGCGTCCATCCGAGAGGTATCGGCCCGCCGGAGGACGTCTTGACGGCGATCGGCGGTTCGTGACGCTTCGATGACGGTCGCGGTCCGGCGCGCCAGCCCGGCTAGCATGGGGGTCACGCCAGCGGTCGCTGCCAGCGGCCGGGAGAGGAGACCATCGAACATGACCGACCTCATGGAGGCCGTCACCTCCCTCGCGAAACGCCGAGGGATCGCGTTCCAGTCCGCCGAGATCTACGGAGGCCTGCGCTCGTCCTGGGACTACGGCCCCCTCGGGGTCGAGCTCCGGCGGAACATCCGCAACGCCTGGTGGCGTACGAACGTGCAGCTGCGCGACGACGTGGTGGGCGTCGAAGCCGCCGTGATCACGAGCCCGAAGGTCTGGCAAGCGAGCGGCCACCTCGAGACCTTCCACGATCCCCTCGTCGAGTGCACGAACTGCCACCAGCGGTTCCGCGAGGATCACCTGCAGCTGCAGAGGAACGCCGACGGCGTCGTGCTCTGTCCGAACTGCGGCGGCGCGGAGTTCACCGAGCCCAAGCAGTTCAACCTGATGCTGAAGACGTTCCTCGGCCCGATCGAGGACGACGACGCGATCGCGTACCTGCGCCCCGAGACCGCGCAGGGCATGTTCGTGAACTTCCCCGCGGTCCAAGCCGTAGCACGCAAGAAGCTGCCCTTCGGGATCGCGCAGATCGGCAAGTCGTTCCGCAACGAGATCACGCCGGGGAACTTCATCTTCCGCACGCGGGAGTTCGAGCAGATGGAGATGGAGTTCTTCGTCGAGCCGGGGGCCGACGACGAGTGGTTCGCGTACTGGGTCGAGCGACGGATGGACTGGTACCTCGGCCTGGGCGTCGCGAAGGAGAAGCTCCGGCTTCGCCCGCACGACCCCGAGGAGCTCGCGCACTACGCGAAGGCCGCCACCGACATCGAGTACGAGTTCCCGTTCGGCTGGCAGGAGCTCGAGGGCATCGCCAACCGCACGGACTTCGACCTGCACGCGCACCAGACGGCGAGCGGGGAGGACCTCACCTACTTCGACCAGGAGAAGGAGGAGCGCTATCTCCCCTACGTGATCGAGCCGGCCGTGGGCGTGGACCGGGCGCTGCTCACGTTCCTGCTCGACGCGTACCGGGTCGAGGAGGTCCAGACCGCCAAGGGCGACACCGACAAGCGCACCGTGCTGGGGCTGCATCGCTCGCTCGCGCCGATCAAGGTGGCCGTGCTACCGCTCTCACGGAACGAGAAGCTCGTGCCCGAGGCGCGGCGCGTGCACGACC
Organism: Actinomycetes bacterium; assembly: GCA_031364965.1. Classification (GTDB taxonomy): domain Bacteria; phylum Actinomycetota; class UBA4738; order UBA4738; family HRBIN12; genus JAOUEA01. The sequence continues at coordinate 1,412 of JANLXF010000035.1, forward strand.
TCGTCAAGCCCGAGTGGATGACCCAGTACGACGACGCCGGCGCGATCGGGCGCCGGTACCGCCGGCAGGACGAGGTCGGAACTCCGTTCTGCGTGACGGTGGACTTCGACTCGCTCGACGACGGTCAGGTCACCGTGCGCGAGCGCGACACGATGGCGCAGGAACGCCTGCCGATCGACAACCTCGTGACCTATCTGAAGGACCAGCTGTGACGCAGGCGTCCGCGAAGCGGCCGCGCGGCTGGGTGAGGTTGTACGCGGTCTCGTTCGTGCTGATGCTCGTGGCGGGGCTCCTGATCGCGGTGGCCCTCCGTGGCTTCCTGGCATCCACGGTGCCCTTGGTGGCGTCGGCCGTCTGCTCCGGGGTGGCGATCGTGGTCGCGGTGCTGAGCGTGGTGCTGCCGAGGCGTCGGTGACGTCAGCCCGACGCCCGTGGGCGGGGCTGCTCGTCACGGCGGCGCTCGTGCTCGCCGCCTGCACGTCGGAGAACGTGGCTCCCTCCCCGACGGGGTCGCCGATCGTGACCCCCGGGTCGCCGGCAACCGCGGTCCCCACCGGCGACGGATCGTCGGCGCGGGCGATGGCGAGCCTGTGCGTCGCCCCGAAGCCGAGCGAGGGGAAGCCGAAGCACGCCGGGGACACGCCTGCCGACATCGCCGAGATCGAACACCAGGTAGAGGTCGTCCGTGGCCTGGACTTCACGCGCGAGGTCGCGGTGAACCCGATCGGCGACGCCACGATGGACCGCAAGCTCTCGAAGGCGTTCGCCCAGACGTATCCGGTGAGGTTCTACGCACGCCGGACCCGCGCGTGGCGCACGATCGGGGTGATCCCGCCCTCGGCCGACATCCGCGAATCGCTTCTGGCCTTCCAGACGGGGCAGGTCGTCGGGTTCTACAACCCCGCCGACGGCGAGCTCGTGTACCTGAGCGGGGGCGACGTGCTCGACAGCCTGACGGAGCGCGTGATCCTCGCCCACGAGCTCACGCACGCGATCGACGACCAGCACTTCGATCTCACGCGGATCGATGACGTCCTCGCCACCTGCGACGACGAGACCTTCCAGGCGGCGCTCGGCGCGGTGGAGGGAAACGCGCAGCACTTCGCGACGGAGGTGGCGAGGGAGTTCCCCGGTGGCTCGATCGACCAGGGCGGCGGCGGGCTGGCGTCGGGCGTGCCGCCGTTCATCATGCAGCTGCAACTCTGGCCGTATACGGCGGGACAGCGCTTCATCGACGCGCTCGACCGGCGCGGCGGAGTGAAGGCCGTGAACGGCGCGATCGATACGTTCCCGCGCTCAACCGAACAGATCATCCACCCGGAGCGCTATCCGAACGACGTGCCGCAGCCGGTGGACGTCCCGGACCTGTCGGCTCAGCTCGGCGACGGGTGGCGCGACCTCGACGTGATGACGGTGGGGGAGGCGTGGCTGCAGACGATGCTGCGGCTCCGGCTGGATCACGCGACCGCCGACGACGCGGCGGCAGGCTGGGACGGCGGGACCTACCGCGCGTGGACCGACGGCAACGCCGTCGCGGTCGCGATGCGAACGGTCTGGGACAGCAGGCAGGACGCCTGCGTCTTCACCGAGGCCGCCCAGACATGGATCGACGGTGGCGACGTGCCCGGTTTCGTCATCCAGGGCGCGAACGGGACCGTGATGCTGGGCTGGGCGACCCACGAATCCACGCTCGCGCGACTTCGAGGGCCCTGAGGGCCGACACCGGCGGTGCGGCTTCACCTGCCGAGGGGCTCGATCCGGAGGTCGGTGTGCCGGGCGATCACATCGAAGTCGCGGTCGGCGTGGAGGACCGAGGCACCCTCCCGGATGGCGACGGCAGCGATCAGGCAATCGATCGTGTTTCGGATCGATTCGCCGGCCACCCGGCACGCACGCCACACAGCCGATGCCCGTTCATACGTCACGAGGTCCTCGACGCGGAGCATCGGCAACGCGAGAAGCCTGGACCGGGTCGCCCTCAGCTCGCTGGCGCTTCGGGCGCCGGCGAGCAACTCCATGATCACGGGCTCGGTCACCGCGATGTCACTCCCGTCGTCGAGGAGTCGCGTCAGCGCGAGATCGACGGCCGAGCCCGTCCCGCGGAGTCCTTCGATCCATGCCGACGAGTCCGGGAGGATCACCGCGGGGCGGACCGCTTCCTTGGCCGGGCGGCGTTCTCCCCGTCAGGGACCTCGCCTCCCCAGATCTCCCGCGCTTCGTCGTCGGTCATGTCGGCCCACATGCCTCGGAGTTCCAGCGCCGCCCTCCACGGATCGGAGTTGCTTTCTGTCTCTTCGCCCAAGACGGCGTGCAGCGCGAAGTCGACGGCTGCTCGCTTCGTCGGGAGCCCGAAGCGGTCCATGACCCGATCGAGGACCTCCTCGTCGATGACGACGTTGGTGCGCACCATGCGAGACATGGTGAAAGGGTACAACGACATACACATCGATGTGTATCGAAGGGAGCCGTGTACGCGCTCCGATCCCTCGCGGGATAGAACTGGGTGGTGGCGGACCGAGGGGGCTTCGAGGGCTTCTACCGCGAGCACCTCTCGCGCGTGGTGCGCGCCTGCGCCCTCGTGACGCTCGACACCGCCGCCGCCGAGGACGTCGCGGCCGAGTGCCTCTGACACCCTTCCGTCGAGGTCGCGGGCTCGCCGTAGACTGGGGCCTCCGAAGCGATCGACCCTGCCGGAGGCATGCGGTGACCAAGTACGTCTACGACTTCCCTGAAGGCAACAAGGACATGAAGGACCTCCTCGGCGGCAAAGGCGCCAACCTCGCCGAGATGACGAACATGGGGCTGCCGGTCCCGCACGGGTTCACGATCTCGACCGAGGCGTGCCTGACCTACCTCGCCGAGGGCGGCTTCCCCGGCGGGCTCGAGCACGAGCTCGAGGCGCACCTGCAGACGCTCGAGGCCTCGATGGGCAAGAAGCTCGGGGACCCCTCGGATCCGCTCCTCGTGAGCGTGCGCTCGGGCGCGAAGTTCTCGATGCCCGGCATGATGGACACGGTCCTGAACCTGGGGCTCAACGAGGAGTCGCTCAAGGGCCTCGCCGAGCAGTCGGGCGGCGACGTGCGGTTCGCCCAGGACGCCTACCGCCGCTTCATCCAGATGTTCGGCAAGATCGTGATGAACGTCCCCGGCGATGCCTTCGAGGAGGCGCTCGACCGCGCGAAGGAGGCCAAGGGCGAGGGCGCCTCCGATACCGATCTCGACGTGGACGACCTCCGCACGGTGACGGCCGAGTTCCTCGAGATCTACGAGCAGCACACCGGTTCGGCGTTCCCGACGGAACCGCGTGACCAGATGACGCTCGCGATCGAGGCCGTCTTCAAGTCGTGGAACGGGAAGCGCGCGATCGACTACCGACGCCAGAACAAGATCAGCGACGACCTCGGCACCGCCGTGAACGTGCAGTCGATGGTGTTCGGCAACCGGGGCAACGACTCGGGTACCGGCGTGGCGTTCACGCGCGACCCGAGCACCGGCGAGAAGGTCCCGTACGGCGACTATCTCGAGAACGCCCAGGGCGAGGATGTCGTCGCCGGGATCCGGAACACGCTGCAGCTCGCCGAGCTCCAGACGATCGACCCCGTCTCCTACGGCGAGCTGCTCCAGGTGATGCACACGCTCGAGATGCATTACCGCGACATGTGCGACATCGAGTTCACGATCGAGAAGGGCCGGCTCTGGATCCTGCAGACCCGCATCGGCAAACGCACCGCGTTCGGCGAGTGGGTGATGGCCTACGACATGCTCGAGGAGTACCTGATCGACGCCGACACCGCGCTCCTGCGCGTCGACCCCAACCGCCTCGAGGAGCTCTTCAAGCGTCGGATCTCGGCGACGGCCGCCGAGACCACGGCGCCGATCGCGAAGGGCCTGAACGCGTCCCCCGGCGCGGCGATCGGCAAGGTCGTCTTCAGCGCCGACGAGGCCCAGGAGCGGGGGAGCCGAGGCGAGCAGGTCATCTTGGTGCGCCGCGAGACCACGCCCGACGACTATCACGGCATGATCGCGGCCCAGGGGATCCTCACGAGCGCCGGCGGCACGAACTCGCACGCCGCCGTGGTGGCGCGCGGCGAGGGCATCCCCGCCGTCTGCGGCGCCGACGCGATCAGACTGAACTCCGCGGCGAAGACGTTCTCCGCGAACGGCACGCTGGTATCCGAGGGCGACGTCATCACGATCGACGGCTTCACCGGGAACGTGTTCGTCGGCGAGCTGCCGCTCGAGGAATCGCTCCTGGAGAAGGCGCGGGCGGGCGATGTCGAAGCGCGCGAGGCGCAGCTCTGGAAGGCGTTCGCGCGGCTAATGGACCACGCCGACACCCGACGACGCCTGCGCGTGCGCGCGAACGCCGACACGCCCGATCAGTCCGAGAACGCCCGTGAGCGCGGCGCCGAAGGCATCGGCCTGTGCCGCACCGAGCACATGTTCCTCGGGTCCGAGCGCGTCCACTCGGTGCAGCAGATGGTGTTCGCCGAGACGGCCGAGGAAGAGCAGGCCGCGTACGACGTGCTGCTCCCGCTGCAGAAGGGCGACTTCGTCGGCATCTTCACCGCGATGAGCGGCCTGCCGGTGACCGTGCGTCTGCTGGACCCACCCCTGCACGAGTTCCTGCCCGACCAGGTCTCGCTCGCGGTCGAGGTCGCGCTCGGCAAGGAGCGCGGCGAGGATGTCGCCGAGCAGGAGCGCGTGCTCCAGAAGGTGAACGAGCTCCACGAGATGAACCCGATGCTCGGCCTGCGCGGGGTGCGTCTGGGCATCGTCAAGCCGGGCCTGTACGCGATGCAGGTCCGCGCGATCGTCGAGGCCGCCGTCGAGGTGAAGAAGGCCGGCCTCGATCCTCAGGTCGAGATCATGATCCCGCTCGTAGCGACCGCGCCCGAGCTGCAGCAGATGCGCGCCGAGCTCGAGCCGGTCGCCACCGAGATCCTCGAGCGCGAGGGCGTGACCCTTCAGCACTTCGAATGGGGCACGATGATCGAGTTGCCGCGTGCGGCCGTCACCGCCGGGGAGATCGCCGAGTCCGCCGAGTTCTTCTCGTTCGGCACGAACGACCTCACGCAAACGGCCTTCGGCTTCAGCCGCGACGACATCGGCAAGTTCGTGGGGATGTATGAGGAGCGCAAGCTCGTCCCCGCGAACCCGTTCGTCACGGTGGACAGGCCCGGCGTCGGCCGCCTGATGCGCATCGCGGTCGAGGAGGGCAAGGCGGCCAACCCGGCGCTCCACCTGGGCATCTGCGGCGAGCACGGCGGGGACCCGGCGAGCGTGGTGTTCTGCCACGAGCTGGGACTGGACTACGTCAGCTGCTCGCCGTTCCGGGTGGAGACCGCGCGGCTCGCGGCCGGTCAGGCGGCCGTCGGCATGGCGGAGGTCGCCAGCAGATAGTGGCCGGCCTCCTCGCGTGACGACCGTCACGGACACGGTCGGGTCCTCCGCGTAGCCTCGGCACTCCTCCCACCTCCCCCGAGAGTCGAGGAGGTCGGTCGATGGGTCAACGTGAACGACGCGTGCCGCGACGGCTCGTCGCGGCCGGGATCGCCGCCGGGGTGGTCCTGGGCGCGGCGGCCGGCGCGGCGATGCTGACGGGTGCCGCGCCCCCGGCCGCGCAGGGTCCGCGCCCCGTTGTGCTGCACATCGCGCCGGCACTGGTCGACGCGGGCGCCGATCTGGAGCTGAGCGCGGCCACGATGTGCCGGACCCCGGGACGCGCGAGCTGCACGGTCGACGCGGCGCGCGCCTGGGTCAGGCCCCAGGGCGCGGCCGGCTGGACACGGGTGGCCGGCAACCCCGACGGGGGTGCCTATCGGTTCCAGGTCGCGGGCGCGCTGATCCCCGAGGGTGGGTTCGACTACTGGCTCGAGTTCCGCACCCAGGCGGGTACGGCCGAGGCGTATCCGCCCGGCGGGGCTCGTGCGGCGATCCACGTGCTCACGGTCACGAGCCTGCCCGAGCGGGACTTCCCGGCGATCGAGTGGAACGCGGTGCGCCGGCCCGACGCCGTCGCGGTCTCGATGCCGTACGGGGATGGGGACGGCCAGGTCGGGATCGAGCTGCCCAAGGGCGACGGGGAGATCACCGGCTTCGGCAGCTTCGACGTGGGGCCCGACGGCTCGATCTACGTCGACGACTGGGTGAACGGCCGGATCCAGGTGTTCTCACGCACGGGCGTGTTGTCGCGGGCCTTCCGCTCCCCGGTTGACCAGCCCGCCGACCTGGCGGTCGGTCTCGACGGCGGGGTCGTGCTCGGCACGCTGGGGGAAGAGGGCGAGGCATACGAGCTGAGCCCCCAGGGAGCCGTGATCGGGCGGTACCCCGTCGGGTACGGCATCCTCAGCCGCGTGGCCGTGGGGCCCGACGGTCCCAGGGCGATGGTGGGGCCCGCCCAATGGGCGGCCTTGCGTACGGCGCCCGGCACGCCGCTGGCGCCCGAGCTCCAGGCGCGCATGCAGAGCGCGGTCGCGCCACAGGCCGACGGATCGGTGGGCCTGTCGCAGTCCCTGCCCGGGGACCGGATCGCCTTCGCATGGGTGCGCGACGACGGCTCGTGGGCGGGCGCGATCCTGCGGCTCCCGCGCGGGGTGCAGCCGGGTTCCGATTTCTTCGTACATCCCCTCGATGACGGCGGCGCGATCGCCGCGCGGGGCATCTGGGACGCCACTCACTTCGGGGTGGTCGCGATGCGATTCGACGCGCTCGGGCGGGTGACCGCCTCGACGCTGCTGCCGGAGCCCTCGCAGCATCAGGTCGCCCGGTTCTCCACGGTCCGGTTCGGGGCGCCGGGATCCGTGCTCGTGGCTGTCGACGGCATCCACGGGGTCAAGATCCTTCGGTTCGAGGTGAGGTGACGACATGACACGCACACGAACGACCGCCGCGACGATCCTGGTGACCGCGGCGCTGACCCTGGTCGGCTGGGTGACCGTGACCGCAGGGCTCACGGCGGGAGCTACCTGGGTCACCGACAACTGCTTCGGCTCGAGCAGTGACCGCTCGGTCTGGAAGCGAGCCGACGCCTACGACTACGCACAACCCGCGCGCGCGGAGGGCTACGAATGGAACGGCGGGTGCTACAAGCTGAACAACCGTGACGACACGGCCGGGTGGCCGGTCGACTCGGGCGGCGAGGGCGCCGACTGCTCGGGGTTCGTCTTCAAGGTGTGGGCGCTGAAGAAGGACGGCACCGCGGGCTTCCGGTTCTGGGATCACGAGATGGACGCGCACGGCCCGTACTCCACCTGGCAGTACGTCGACCCGCAGCCGAGCGATCAGTTCCACGCGATCGCGAAGACGTACGCGAGCACCGAGTACATGGATGCGTTCGTGTACCGGCGGGCCGACGAGGGCCACATCGCGCTGATCCAGAGCGAAGGGACCGATGGCTTCGACTACGTGATCCACGCCCGCAACAACACCGTGGGGACGTTGGTGAACTACATCGACTATCGGTCGACCAGCGACACGATCGGGCTCACGCGCGAAGGCTGGACGCCGCCGTGTTATCCCCGCTGCACGGGGCGGCGCGCCCGATGACGACGCCGGCCGTGTTGCTAGGGTGGGAGGGTGAGCCGGATCGGTCGGCACCCCTTCCTCAGCGCGATCGCGCTCGTCCTCCTCGCCTCGCTGATCGTCTTGGGCGCGTCCGGGGTCGTCGTGTGGCGAGCCGCCCATCACGACGACGCGAGCGACGTCGAGACCGTTGACGCGATCGCCGTGCTCGGCGCCGCCCAGTACGACGGCGTCCCCTCGCCGGTCTTCCGAGGGCGGCTGGATCACGCCGCACTGCTGTTCCAGCAGGGTCGCGCGGGCAAGGTATTCGTGCTGGGCGCGAATCAGCCGGGCGACCGCTCCACTGAGGCCGATTCCGGCCGGGGCTACCTGATCCGTCAGGGAGTCCCGGCCGCGTCGGTCGTCGCGATCCCCGTGGGGCAAACGACGTTCGAGAGCCTTCAGGCGCTCGCTCGCGAGTTGCGCGCCGACGGTCTGGACTCGGTGTTCTTGGTCTCCGACCCGTGGCACAACGCCCGCATCACGCGGATGGCGGGTGACCTGGGCCTGGACGCCCACGCCTCGGCCACGTGGACGTCGGCGGCGACCAGCCAGGAGACGCGCGTCCCCGGCTACCTCCGCGAGACGTTCGCCTACCTCTACTACCGCGTCGTCGGCAGGTGACGGCCCGGGCTCAGGCTCGGTCCCAGATATGCCGAAACCTGCTTCACGATGCTCGAAGAGTTCATGACCCACTTCGACTACCAGCTGCAGCTCGGCCTGATGCTGCTGATCGTGATCATGGCCGCGCTGACCTGGCGTGCGCACCGGCAGATCTCGAAGCTCTCGGGCATGTCGACGGCGATGCGCGAGTCCCTCCAAAAGCTCGAGGACACGACCGAGGTGGTCTCGAAGATCGCCCTGACCTCGAACGCGATGCAGGGCTCCCTGGAGCGCCTCGAAGACTCGCGCGCCGACTTCGACCGACTCGCGTCCACGTCGACCGCCATGTCCGACACGCTGACGCGGCTCGAGGCCGCGACCGACGAGATCACCCGGAGGACCTCGGAGACCGAGGAGACCCTGCGCTCCTCGCTCGATGAGTACCGGATGGCGCAGGGCAGCACGAACGCCTATCGGGAGTACCTGCAGAACATGGGTCTGGCCCCGGCGTCCGACGTCGAGCCGATCCTGGAGGCGATCCCCGACGGCGCCGAAGCAGTGAGCATCGACGGGAAGGTTCTGTACGCCAACAAGGCGTTCGCCGAGCTCACGTCGATCCGGCCGGGCGCGACGCTGGAGGAGATCGCCTTCCGGTGCCGCGTACGCGACTTCAGCGGCGACCAGCTGACGCCCGCCGAGCTCCCCGAGTCCCGCGTCCTGGCCGGCGAGATCATCTCGGGCGTGCTGATCAGGATGCGTCCCCCGGGCCGCGACCTCGACGTGGTCCTGTCCGTGAACGGTCAGCCGGCTCGCGACGCGAACGGCAAGGTCGTTGCGGCCGTGCTGCTCAGCCGGGCGATCAGCGAAGAGGTCGCGATGGCGATCCAGGTGCGCAAGATGTCCGAGGATCGCTCCTCGCCAGGCATCTTCTGAGCCGTCCCGGGTCAGTCGACGATCAGCGTGCCCTTCATGCCGAGCCCGGAATGGAACCGGCAGATGAAGGGATAGGTCCCGGTCGGAAGATCGATCGTCACCTTCACCGTGCTCTGGGGATCGAGCGCCTGGTCGACCCCGTGCCCCGGCACGGTGAACGTGTGGGGGGTCTGCGGCGTAGAGTTCTGGATCGTGATCGAGGCGCCGCTCTTCACGTGGACGTTCGACGGGGTGAACATGTAGTTGGCCACCACGACGCTGCCGGCGACCGGGCCGCCTCCGCCGCCCGAAGCCGAGCCTCCCGTCCCGTAGCCCGAACGACCACCGCCGCTCTGCGTGGCGGATGACGCGGGCGTCACGACCGCGCCGGGGGTCGACGCGCTGGCTCCGCCGTACGCTCCGCCGCCCGAGGAGGAGCCGTCGCTCGCGCACCCGGTCCCCACCAGGCCCAGGACCGTCACCACCGCCACCATCCTCGCGCGCATCGCCGCCTCCCAGCCGCTCGAGGGTAGTACGCGCGACGGATCCACCCGGACTGCCTGTCGGCTCGCGCGGCTACGATGGGCGCGTGAGAACTCCCCGCGAACGCACCGAGGAGATCGAAGCACAGGTCCTGTCGGTCCGCGCGGTCCTCGCCTCCGCATCCAAGGGACGCGAGCGTGCCGAGCCCGACGACGACCTGCGCACCGTGTTCCAGCGCGACCGCGACCGGATCGTGCACTCGAAGGCGTTCCGCCGGCTGAAGGACAAGACTCAGGTGTTCTTGGCCCCCGAGGGCGACCACTACCGCGTGCGCCTGACCCACACGCTCGACGTCTCGCAGATCGCGCGCACCGCCGCCCGGGCGCTGCGACTGAACGAGGATCTCACCGAGGCGATCGCGCTCGGCCACGACCTCGGACACACGCCGTTCGGACACCTCGGGGAGCAGGCGCTTACCCCGTTCCTGGGCCGGCCGTTCCGGCACAACGAGCAGAGCCTGCGGGTGGTGGAGCTCCTCGAGCACGACGGGGAAGGGCTCAACCTCACCTGGGAGGTGCGCGACGGCATCGTGCACCACCCATGGTCGATGCCGGCGCCCGCGACCCTCGAGGCGCAGGTCGTGCGGTTCGCCGACCGGATCGCCTATCTGAACCACGACGTCGACGACGCGATCCGCGCGGGAGTGCTCGAGCCTCAGGAGCTGCCCACCGATGCGGTCGAGGTCCTGGGCACGACGCACTCCGAGCGCATCGACCGGCTCGTGACCGACCTCGTCGCCCAGAGCCGGGAGGCCGAGGCGATCCAGCTCTCGCCCGAGGTGTTCGCGGCCCTCGACGCCCTGCGGGATTTCATGTTCGCCGAGGTCTACCTGCGTGAAGGAGCCAGGGGAGAGCACGAGAAGGCCGTCAAGCTGATCCGTGACCTGTTCGCCCATTTCCTGGAGCATCCCGACCAGATGCCCGACGAGTACCATCACTCCCCAGGAGATCTGCCGACCCGCGTCGCCGACTACATCTCGGGCATGACGGACCGGTACGCGCTCCGTACGTACGAGCGGCTCTTCCTTCCCAGGGGCTGGCTCCTCGAGAGGGACCTGTAGCCGGTGGCCGGACGCATCCGACAAGACGACATCGACGCCGTCAAGGAACGCACGGACCTCGCCAAGCTCATCGGCCAGTACCTCACGCTCAAGAAGTCCGGCCACGATTCCCTGACCGGCCTTTGCCCCTTCCACCAGGAGAAATCCCCATCGTTCAGCGTGAGCCCGGCCAAGCAGGTCTTCTACTGCTTCGGCTGCGGCAAGGGCGGCGACGCGATCACGTTCCTGCGCGAGCTCGAGCACCTCACCTACGTCGAGGCGGTGGAGCGGCTCGCCCAGCAGGCGGGCGTGACCCTGCGCTACGTGGGTGACTCGCCGACCGAGCGCCGCGCGGCGCAGCGCCGCGTCGCCCTGATCCAGGCGAACGAGGACGCGTCCGCGGTCTTCGAGGAACTGCTGCGGACTTCGCCCGAGGCAGGCGAGGCACGCGCCTACCTGGAGGGCCGCGGCATCACGCCCGAGACCGCCGTGACCTTCGGGATCGGCTACGCGCCCCGCGGACGCGATCATCTCCTTCAGGCGCTCACGAAGTCCCGAACGCTCAGCCCGGAGATCCTGCTCGAGGCCGGGCTCGCCAGCCGCGGCGACGACGGCACGGTCCGCGATCGGTTCCGCGGCCGCATCACGTTCCCGATCCACGACCTCCAGGGTCGGGGCATCGGGTTCGGGGCGCGGATCCTCCCGAACAACCCGCGGGCGGGGGAGTCCGCGAAATACCTGAACACCGCCGAGACGCCGGTCTACCGAAAGCACGAGGTGCTCTACAACCTGCACCGGGCGCGCAAGGCGGTGTCGTCCTCGGGCGAGGTGTACGTGGTCGAGGGCTACACCGACGTGATCGGCATGGCCCAGGCCGGGTTGGAGCAGACGGTCGCCACGTGCGGCACGGCGTTGGGGGAGGGGCACTTCCGCCAGCTGTCGCGGTTCGCCCAGCGTGCCGTACTGGCGTTCGACTCCGACGAGGCGGGCGCGCGCGCGGCAGAGCGGGCGTTCGCATTCCAGGAGCAGTTCCCCTCGGTGCAGGCCGTGGTGATGATCATGCCCCAGGGGCTGGACCCCGCCGACTTCGTGGCCGAGCACGGCGCCGATGCCGTGAAGGAAGCCTCGCGCACCGCCCGCCCGCTCGTCGAGTACATGCTGCGCCGCATGATCGGGCGTCACGACCTGTCGACGGTCGAGGGCCAGTCGATCGCGGTCGCCGAGGCGATGCCGATCCTCGAGAAGCTCACCGACCCGGTGCGCCGGAGCGAGTACGCCCACATGGTCGCCGACCTCGCGGGGGTCACGGAGTCGTCCGTCGTCCAGACGATGGACGCCCACGCGAAGGGACGTCCCGCCCAGGTGGTCGTGGCCTCGCCCAAGCGGATGTCGGCCCGCGACAAGGTGGAGCGCGAGATGCTGAAGCTGGTCGCGCGGGACCCGGCGGCGCTCAACGAGTACGGGGACAAGCTCACCGACGAGCACATCCATTCGGTCCGGAGCCGGGCGGCCCTGGCCGCGATGCGCACGGCCGGTGGCGACGTCGCCTCGATCGCGGGCGGCGACGACCAGGAGCTCGGCTCGTTCGTGTCGGCGCTCGCCGTCGAGCCCCTCGACGGCGACGGCAGCAAGGAGTACGCCGAGTCGGTCTGGGCCCGTCTGCAGGAGTTCGTGCTGAAGGTCAAGAGCGACGCGCTCAGGATGGAGCTGCAGAAGCTGAACCCGACGACTGACCCGGACTACGACGCGAAGTTCACCGAGCTGGTCCAGGTCGACGG
>JANLXF010000080.1:0-1540 GCA_031364965.1 Actinomycetes bacterium
GCAGGGGCAGCGGCCGCGCGTCGACGCGATGACGCAGGCGGAGCGTGCGGTAGCGGCCGCGCGCCGCGTTGGCGAGCGACTCGAGACTCGGCGTCGCGGACCCCAGCACCACCGGGATCCCCAGCATCTGCGCGCGGCGCACCGCGGTGTCGCGCCCGTGGTAGCGGAGCTGCTCGCTCTGCTTGTAGGCGGGCTCGTGCTCCTCGTCGACCACGATCAGGCGCAGCGCGGGCAGCGGCGCGAACACGGCGGAGCGCGCCCCGACCACCACGTCCAGCGCCCCGCGGCGCGCCAGCTCCCAGTTGCGCCGGCGCTCGCCCACCGGAAGATACGAGTGCAGCACGCCGACGCGCGCGCCGAACCGGTGCCGAAACGCCGCGATCACCTGCGATCCGAGTGCGATCTCGGGCACCAGGATCAGCGCCTGTCCACCGGCCTCGCGCGCGGCGCGTGCGGCGCGCAGGTAGACCTCGGTCTTGCCGCTCGCGGTCACGCCGTGGAGCAGCAGCGGGTCGAAGCGCCGTGCTTCGACCGCCGCCTCGACCACCGCCAGCGCCTCGCGCTGCTCGCCGGTGAGCGTGACGCGCTCCGGGATCGACAGCGGCACCACCGGATCACCGAGCGCATCCTTGCGCGCCCGGCTGCGGCCGAAGCCCTCGAACCCGCCGGGCAGCGTGGCGCTCAAAACCTCGCCGAGCGGGGCGAGGTAGTACTCCGCCACCCAGCGCGCGAGCGCCAGCAGGTGCGGGGTGAGCAGCGCCTCGCCGAGCGTGGCCGACAGGTCGCGCACCTCCGCGCGCGCCGATTCGTCCTTGAGCGCCACGACGAATCCGCGCCGCGGCCGGCCGCGGAACGGCGCCTGCACCGGAACGCCCACGCGCACACGGGCCGCGAGGGTTTCGGGAATGCGGTACACGAAGGTCTGTCGCAGCGGCAGCGCGAAGGCGACCTCGGCGAAACTCATGGATGCAACCTTGGAAGGGATTCGATGCGGATGAGGGCCGGCGTTCGGACCTGGTGCGGCGCAGAGATTGGAGCGCGCCGCCGCGCGCGGCAAGTCGAAATCGGTTCCCTGGGGAGAGGAGGGTAGGGGCGTGCCCCGGCCCCTCAAGGACTTCCGGAGTTCTCGATTGGGTCGAGGGGAACGGTCTCCGGAGGTCCTAGGCCTGCATGCGCTGCGAGCTGGTCTGGCCGAGGATCGTGTTGATCCGCTCCACCAGCTTGCGCGGGCTGAACGGCTTGGTGATGTAGTCGTCGGCCCCGACTTCGAAACCGACCTTCTGATCGACGTTGCGTCCCTTGGCCGACAGCAGGATCACCGGAATGCCACGGGTCGCCTCGTCCGCCACTATACGCACAAGGGCTCGAGCGACACGAGCACGTGGGGTCGGGCGCAGGCGTGGGGCATGCTGTTCTCGACGCAGAGCTGGCTGGCCGACCGCCAGCGAGAGACGTGGATGGCGGCGGCCGTGCGAGGCGCCGACTGGTGGCTCGCCCATGCTCCGGCCGCCCGCTGTTCCGGGGGCGAGAAGCGGCGGCT
>JANLXF010000099.1:0-15248 GCA_031364965.1 Actinomycetes bacterium
CTGCGGGGGGTGGGGGGGCCCGGCACCCACGACCACGTGCAGCTTCTTGATCATCGCGCGACCGAGACGGTTCTTGGGCAGCATGCCCCGGATGGCCTTCTCGACCACGAACGCGGGCTTGTCGGCCATCAGGTCGCCGTAGCGCGTCGACGTGATGCCGCCCGGGTAGCCGGAGTGTCGGTGCGCGAACTTCTTCAGCTCTTTGCCGCCGGTCAGCTCCACCCGCTCGGCGTTGATCACGATGACATGGTCGCCGCAGTCCATATGGGGAGCGAAGATCGGCTTGTGCTTGCCCCGCAGGAGCGCGGCGACCTCCGAAGCGACCCGGCCCAGCACCAAGCCGCCGGCGTCGACGACGTACCAGCTGCGCTCGATGTGCTCAGGCTTCGGAGAGTAGGTCTTCATGCGCGGAGGTGTCGGCCAGGGTCGGAGGCCGACGCACCAGGGTACCGGCCGGCCAGCAGCAGCGTCAAAGCGCGTGGGCTTACCCCTTGCGAACGTACCGGGTGGGACACAGTATGCAGATAGGGAGGCGCCGGTAGCGGCGTCGGACAAGGGGGAATACGTGAAGGACGGAAAGAGTAAACGTCGGCTGGTCGCCGCCGGCGCGATCGCGCTGGCGCTCGGCCTGGTCTCGGCGTGCAGCAGCGACAGCAGCAGCACGACGACGCCTGCCGCGACCACACCTGCCGCGACGACGAGCAGCGCCGGCGGAGGCACCACGGTGGCCGTGACGCTGCAGGAGTTCGCGGTCTCGGCCGCGCCCGCCACGGCGCCGGCCGGCTCGGTGACGTTCGACGTCACGAACAACGGCCCGAAGGACACCCACGAATTCGTGGTCTTCAAGACCGACCTCGGGCCGACCGAGCTGCCGGTCGACGACAAGGGCGCCGTGGTCGAAGACGGGGCCGGCGTGGAGCACATCGACGAGATCGAGGACATCACCGTCGGCTCCACCCAGACGCTCACCCTGGATCTTGCGGCGGGCAACTACGTCTTGATCTGCAACATCTACGAGAAGAAGGATCAGACGGCGCACTACTCCGAGGGGATGCGCATCGGCTTCACGGTCGAGTAACGAACGCGGCAGGAGCCGGGGGCGATCACGCCCCCGGCTTGACCGCCCGGACGATCGCGCCGTGCATCCCGTCGGTCAGTTCGTGCGTGGCGTCGACATCGATCTCGGCGAACCCGGCGGCCTCGAGCAGCACGCGGTACTCCGCGAAGGTCAGCGCGCCCGCGATGCATCCCACGAAGGCAGATATATCGACGGACGTCGATACAGGCGCCCCGGCACGCTCTGCGCCTGTACTGCGTCAAGGGAACGCTCGCCGGCCGTACCGCACCCGTTCCAAGATGAGGCCGTGCGCGGGGGCGAGGTTGCCCGTCCCGGTGCGGTTCCGGTTCGCGAGGAGCGTCGCCACGTCGTCGGGCCGGAGCTTGCCATCCCCGACCCGGACCAGCGTGCCCGTGAGCGCCCGCACCATCTGGTGCAGGAAGGCGTTCGCCCGGAACCCGAGCTCGACCTGCTCGCCCGACACGGCCACGGTGAGCCGCTGGAGATCACGCACCACCGCCCGCCCGGCGCCTGGATGGCGGCAGAACGACGTGAAGTCGTGTTCGCCGAGGAGGTACCGCGCCGCCCGCCGCATCGACGCGATATCGAGGTTCCCGGCGCGATGCCAGGTGTAACGGGCCGTGAAGGGATCGAACACTTCGCCGGTGTCGATCCGGTACCGATACTCGCGCGCGCTCGCCGAGAACCTCGCGTCGAACGAGGGCGGCGCGTCGGACGCCCGGATGCAGGCGATCTCGGGCGCGAGCCTCCCGTTGATCGCCGCTCGGAGTTTGCCGGCGGGGAGATCGCGGCTCGTACGCAGCGACGCCACCTGGCCGCGCGCGTGGACGCCGGCATCGGTCCGACCCGCGACCCTGAGGGTGACGTCTTCGTCGAGCACCTCGGTCAGGACCGCGGTGAGCTCGCCCTGGACCGTCCTGATCTGCGGATCGCGCTGCGTCGCCCACCCGCGGAACCCGGTCCCGTCGTACGCCAGGAGCAGCCGGATCGTCCTCATGGCCGGAGTCTAGGCGGGCCTAAGAACGGCCGGACGATGCGACGAGGCCGGGGCGCGCGCCCCGGCCTCGTCGGTATTGTCCTGATCCGGGCGGACGTTACGAGCCGCGCTCCACGAGCTCGATCCGCGCCATCGGAGCGGCATCGCCCTTGCGGGGTCCGAGCTTCATGATGCGCGTGTAGCCGCCCTGTCGGTCGGTGAACCGCGGCCCTATCTCGTGGAACAGGCGTGCCACCACGTCGCGGTCGGGGATGTCCTTGAGGACCTCCCGCCTGGCGGCGAGATCGCCCTTCTTCGCCTTCGTGATCAGCTTCTCGGCGTAGGGGCGCAGCGCCTTGGCTTTCGCCTCGGTCGTGTTGATGGCCTCGTGCGTGAAGAGCTGTGAGGCGAGACCGGACAGCAGCAGCCGCTGATGCGCCGGATTCGATCCAAGCCTGGCCCCTTTCTTGGGCGTCGGCACCGGCTACTCCTCTCGCAGTCCGAGACCGAGCTCCTCGAGCTTGGTCTTCACCTCGTCGATCGACTTCTGGCCGAAGTTGCGGATGTCCATGAGCTCGGACTCGCTCTTTTGCACCAGGTCGCCGACCGCGTTGATGCCCTCTCGCTTCAGGCAATTGTAGGAACGCACCGAGAGGTTCAACTCCTCGATCGTGATCGCGTAGTCGCCCGGGACCTCATCGTCCTCGGCCGGGCCCACCGTGACGCTGGCGGCGTCGGCCAGCTCGGCGAACAGATTCACGAGCTCCTGGAGCGTGCCTCCCGCGGACGCCACCGCCTCGCGAGGCGTCAACGAGCCGTCGGTCTCCACGTCGAGGACCAGGCGGTCGCGGTCGGTCATCTGCTCGACCCGGGTGTTCTCGACCTGATAGCTCACCTTGCGCACCGGAGAGAAGATCGAGTCGACGGGGATCACGCCGATCGGATCGCGCGGCTTCTTGTTCTTGTCGGCCATGCGATAGCCGACACCGCGCTCGACGGTCATCTCCATCTCGATGCTTGCGCCCTTGCCGAGCGTGGCGATGTGAAGGTCGGGGTTCAAGATCTCGACGCCGGCGGGCGGCGCGATGTCGCCGGCCGTGACCTCGGCGGGGCCTTTGGCCTTCAGGTAGACCGTGGTGGGCTCCTCGAGCTCGGAGCGCACCACCAGCTCCTTGAGGTTCAAGATGATGTCGGTGACATCTTCTTCGACCTTCGGGATCGTCGAGAACTCGTGCAGCACACCGTCGATCCGAACCGACGAGATCGCCGCTCCAGGGATCGACGACAGCAGGGTGCGCCGGAGTGAGTTGCCGACGGTGTAGCCGAATCCGGGCTCGAGCGGTTCGATCGAGAACTTCGAGCGGTTCGGCGAGATCGTGTCCTCAGCGATCTGAGGCCTCGCGACGATGAACAACGTGCTTCCCTCCTTCGGCGGGGGATCATCCACTTCTACCCCACCTCGTCGGTTGCCCGAGCGCCCAGATGCGGGCGTCGGGGTGCTGCCGCGTACTAGACGCGGCGGCGCTTGCGCGGCCGGCAGCCGTTGTGCGGCACCGGCGTGACGTCGTTGATCCCGGAGACCTCGAGACCGGCGGCCGCCAGAGAGCGGATCGCGGTCTCACGGCCCGAGCCGGGACCCTTGACGTAGACATCGACCTTCTGCAGGCCGTGCTCCTGCGCGGCACGGGCCGCCTTCTCGGCGGCGAGCTGCGCGGCGAACGGCGTGGACTTGCGGGAGCCCTTGAAGCCCACGTTGCCGGCGCTGGCCCACGAGAGCGTGTTGCCCTGCAGGTCGGTGATCGTGACGATCGTGTTGTTGAAGGTCGACTTGATGTGCGCTTGACCGTGCACGACGTGCTTCTTCTCGCGACGCTTCGTCTTCTTGGCCTTGGGCTTCGCCATGTGTGGAACTCCCTTACTTCTTCGTCGCCTTCTTCTTGCCGGCGATGGCCTTCTTCGGGCCCTTGCGCGTCCGCGCGTTCGTGTGGGTGCGCTGGCCCCGGACCGGCAGGCCACGACGGTGGCGCACACCCTGGTAGCACCCGATCTCGATCTTGCGCTTGATGTCCTGCGCGACCTCGCGACGGAGGTCGCCTTCGACCTTGAGGTTCTTGTCGATGAAGTCGCGGATCTTCAGGACCTCGTCCTCGGAGAGATCACGGACGCGGGTGGCGGGGTCGATGCCGATCCCCGCGACGATCTGGTTCGCGCTGGTGGTACCGATCCCGTAGATATAGGTCAGCCCGATGTCCAGCCGCTTGTCGCGGGGGAGGTCGACGCCTGCGATGCGTGCCACGATCGATCCCTTTCCCTCTTAGCCCTGCCGCTGCTTGTGCCGCGGGTTCGAGCAGATCACGAGGATGCGCCCGCGCCGGCGGATCACGCGGCACTTGTCGCAGATCCTCTTGACCGACGGACGAACCTTCATCGTCTGCTCCTACTTGTACCGGTACACCACACGGCCTCGCGTGAGGTCGTACGGCGACAGCTCCACCAGGACCCGGTCCCCCGGCAGGATCCGGATGTAGTGCATCCGCATCTTGCCCGAGATGTGGGCCAACACCTTGTGCCCGTTATCCAGCTCAACCCGGAACATCGCGTTGGGCAACGGCTCGATGACCGTTCCCTCGATCTCTATGGCGTCTTTCTTCGGCACGCTCCGGATACTTCCTTCGAACGGGTTCTCACCCCGGGCCGAGGCACGCGCGGAACGGCCTCCAGGCGGGGCGAACGGGAAGTATACGGGCCGCGCGCGTGCCTCGTCACGCAGCGGCGCTCGAACGGCGTGCCGTGAGCACCTCCGGGCCCTCCTCGGTCACCGCGATCGTGTGCTCGAAATGGGCCGAAAGCGAGCCGTCGGCGGTGACGACCGTCCACCCGTCGGCCAGCAGACGGGTCTCCTCCCCGGCCAGCGTCAGCATCGGCTCCACGGCGACGACGAGACCGGGTCGCAGTTCCGGGCCCCGTCCGGCCGGGCCCCAGTTCTGGATGAACGGGTCCTCGTGCATCGCCCTGCCGATCCCATGGCCGCCGTACTCCCGAACGATCCCGAAGCCCGCGGCCCCCGCGACCGATTCGATCACGTTGCCGATGTCCGAGAGGCGCCCGCCGGGCCGGATCACCGCGATCGCCGCATCCAGGCTCGCCTCGGTCGTCTTCACGAGCCGGGCCGCTTCCTCGGAGGGCGCCACGCCACCCACGAACACGCTGACGGCCGAGTCGGAGTGGTACCCCTCCCACACGGCCCCGAAGTCGAGCGACAGCAGATCGCCCTCGTGCAGCACACGCTCGCTCGAGGGGATCCCGTGGACGATCTCGTCGTTCACCGACGCACAGATCGTCTTCGTGAACCCCCGGTACCCCAGGAACGAGGCGACCGCGCCCGCATCGGCGATCCGGACGGCGGCGAGCGCATCGAGCTCCTCGGTGGTCACACCGGGCGCGACGGCTTCGAGCACCGCTTCGATCGTGTCGGCAAGGATCGCTCCCGAACGACGCATCTTGTCGACCTCCTCCGAGGACTTGCGGATGATCACTCGAGCCCCTCGAGCGCGGCGAGCATCCGGTCGGTCACGTCGTCCTCACGCGCCTCGGCGTCGATCTCGTGCAGGAGTCCCCGTTCCCGGTAGAACCGTTCGAGCGGTTCGGTCTGCTCGCCGAAGACCGCGAGGCGGCGGCGCACCGTGAGCTCGTCGTCGTCGGCCCGCCGCTCGAGTTCGGATCGGTCGATGTCGCAGAGCTGGTCGGTCGCGGGTGGCTTGAACTCCATGTTGTAGGTGCGCTTGCAGGTCGGGCAGGTCCAGCGGTTCGACAGGCGGCGCACGGCCATCTCGTCGCCGATATGGAACTCGAGCACGGCCGTGAGGGGGCGCCCGGCGAGCTCGAGCGCCCGCGAGAGTGCCTCAGCCTGCGGCACCGTGCGAGGGAAGCCGTCGAGGATGAACCCCTTGGCCGCATCGGGTTCTTCCAGACGGTCCATCACCATCTCGACCACGACGACGTCGGGCACGTATTCGCCGCGGTCCATGAACCCGCGCGCCTTGACGCCGAGCGGGGTGCCCTCCTGGACGTGTTCACGCAGGATGTCGCCGGTCGAGATCTGCGGGATATCGGCGCGCTCGGACATGCGCTGGGCCTGCGTGCCTTTGCCTGCGCCCGGGGGCCCGAGAAAGACGAGGCGCATCGCGGGCCTACTTCAGGAAACCCTCGTAGTGGCGCATCAGCAACTGCGACTCGATCTGCTTCATCGTCTCGAGCGCCACCCCGACCGCGATCAGCACGGAAGTGCCGCCGAACGGGAATCGGGAGAACGCCCAGTACGCGAAGACGATGGAGGGGATCAGGGCGATCGTCGCGAGGAACAGCGACCCAGGCAGCGTGATCCGTACGAGGATGTCGTTCAGGTAACTAGCGGTGGGCGGGCCGGGCCGGATGCCGGGGATGAACCCTCCCTGCTTGCGGATCTGGTCCGCGGTGCGCACCGGATCGAATTGGATCGCGGTGTAGAAGTAGGCGAAGAACACGATCAGCAGCGTCAGGATCGCCATGTAGACGACGCTCCGCTGGTTCGTGAGGTAGTTGTTCGTGAAGTTCGCGAACCAGGTGGCGTGATACACGCTCGCGAGGAGCGTGGGGAAGTACATGATCGAGGTCGCGAAGATGATCGGGATCACCCCCGCCTGGTTAACCTTCAGCGGCAGGTAGGTGCTCGTGCCGCCCATCATGCGGCGACCGACGACGCGCTTGGCGTACTGGATCGGGATCCGCCGCTGGCCCTGATCCATGAAGACGACCGCGACGATGATGCCGAGTCCGAGCAGCAGCACGACGCCGAACTTGCCGCCTCCGCCCTGCTGCAGGATCTGACCGCCTTCACCCGGCAGGCTCGAGATCACGCTGGTGAAGATCAGGATCGACATGCCGTTGCCAACACCCCGCTGGGTGATGAGCTCCCCCAGCCACATGATCATCGCCGTGCCGGTCGTAAGGGTCATCACGATCAGCGCCACGTTGGGGGCGGTGAACGTACACGACGGGCCCGGGCAACCCGGGAAGATGTCGGGGATCCCGCTCTGGCCGGAGTGGAAGAGGAAGACCAGGCCCGTGCTCTGGAGCAGCGCCAGCACCACGGTCACGTACCGCGTGTACTGGTTGATCTTCTTGACGCCGGTCTCGCCCTGGTCCTGCATCGCTTGCAGGCGCGGGATCACGACGGTGAGCAGCTGCATGATGATCGAGCTCGTGATGTAGGGCATGATGCCCAACCCGAAGACCGCCATACGGGTGAGCGCGCCCCCCGAGAACAGGTTGATGATGGACAGGAACCCGCCCGCGCCTTGGTCCTCGATCGCGCGCCGGATCACGCCGACGTCGACGACGGGGACGGGTACATGGGCTCCGAACCGGTAGACCGCGATGATCCCCAGGGTGAAGAGGATCTTGTTGCGGAGGTCCGGTACCCGGAACGCGTTGAGGAATGCCTTCAGCACGAGCGTCTATCGTACCCCGAGCCGTTCACCCGATGAGCTCGACGCGGCCGCCGGCCGCCTCGATCTTCGCCTGGGCGGCGGCCGAGCACGCGTGGGCCTTCACCACGAGCGCCTTGTCGATGTCCCCGCGCGCGAGGACCTTCACCGGGCGACCCTTGCGCGCCAGCCCGTGCTCGTACAGCGCCTCAGGGGTCACCTCGTCGTCGAAGTACTTCGCGAGCAGTTCCACGTTGACCGGCGCGTACTCGACTCGCGTGAAGTTCTTGAATCCCTTGAGCTTGGGCACGCGCCGCTGGAGCGGCATCTGCCCGCCCTCGAACCACGCGGGGACGGTCTTGCGCGCGCCGGTACCCTTGGTACCACGCCCGGCGGTCTTCCCGCGAACCCCCGCACGGCCACGGCCGACCCGCTTCTTGTCTCGCTTCGCGCCTTCGGCGGGCTTCAGGTGATGGAGCTTCATCCTTCGACCTCTTCCACGTCGACGAGGTGCTGGACCTTCGCGATCATCCCGCGGATCTCGGGACGATCGTCCTTGATCACTGAATCACGGATCCGGTGAAGCCCGAGCCGGCGGATCGTGTCCTTCTGATCTTTCGGGCGGTCGATCACGCTTCGGCGCTGGGTGACCTTGAGCTTCATCGCCGACCTCCTCCCGGCCCGGGACGGCCCCCCGGCCGGTTACCCGGCCGGCCCTGAGGCTGGTCGCTGTAGACCTCCTCGAGCGCGGCGGTGCGGCGCGCCTGCAGGGTCGCCTCGGCGGCGGCGACGGCCTCGAGCATCGGCTTGGGCGCCACCTCGTGCACATCGCGGCCCCTGAGCGCGGCCACCTGCGCCGGCTTGCGGAGCTGCTTGAGCCCATCGACGGCGGCCTTCACGATGTTGATCTGATTCGACGAACCCATCGACTTCGACAAGATGTCCTTGATCCCGGCGCACTCGACCAGCGCGCGCACCGGACCCCCGGCGATGACCCCGGTGCCTGGGGCGGCCGGCTTGAGGAGCACCACACCGGCACCCTCCTCGCCCGTCACCGCGAACGGGATGGTGGTGCCCATCATCGGCACGTCGAACATCTTCTTGCGGGCCTCTTCGACGCCCTTGGCGATCGCCGCGGGTACCTCCTTGGCCTTGCCGTAGCCGACGCCGACGCGGCCCGCGCCGTCACCGACGACCACCAGCGCGGCGAAGGAGAACCGACGGCCGCCTTTGACGACCTTGGCCACGCGATTGATCGAGATGACCCGCTCCTCGTAGGGACTGCGGTCTTGCGCGTTCGCGTCGTATCGCCTCATGTCAGATCTGCAATCCTCCCTCGCGGGCGCCCTCTGCGAGGGCGGCCACACGACCGTGATACAGGCGGCCGCCGCGGTCGAATACCACGGCATCCACGCCGGCGTCCTTGGCACGGCTCGCCAGCAAACCACCGACAGCCTTGGCTCGGGCGGTCTTGTCGTCGCCCTGCACCTCGGCGTCGGAGGCCGAGACGATCGTCACGGCGCCCACATCGTCGATCAGCTGCGCATAGATGTGCCGGTTCGAGCGGAAGACCGCGAGCCGCGGCCGGGACTGGCTGCCCGCCACCTTCTTGCGCACACGGGTGTGGCGGCGCAGACGGGCGTCGCGTTTGGTCTTCGCGTCCATCAGGCACCACCCTTCGCGGCCTTGCCGGCCTTCTTGCGCACGAACTCGTTCTCGTAGCGGATGCCCTTGCCCTTGTACGGCTCGGGCTTGCGGATCTTCCGGATCTTGGCGGCGATCTCGCCCACCGCCTGCTTGTCGTTGCCGCGCACGACGATCGACGTCGGGGTCGGGGTCTCGAACTCGATGCCGTCGGGGACGGGCACCATCACCGGATGCGAGAAGCCCGCCTGTACCTCCAGGTCCTTGCCTTTGAGCGCGGCCCGATAGCCGACGCCCACGATCGCCAGGCGCTTCTCGTACCCCTTGGTCACGCCCTCGACCATGTTCGCCAGGAGCGTTCTGGTCAGGCCGTGGAGGCTGCGGTTCACGCCTTCGTCGTTGGGACGTTCCACCCGAAGCACGCCGTCCTCGCTCAGCAGACGCATGTCGGTATGCATCGCCTGGGTCAGCGTTCCCCGAGGCCCCTTGACCGAGACCACGTTGCCCTCGGCGATCGACACGTCGACGCCGGAGGGGATCTCGATGGGCTGCTTTCCGATACGACTCATCTGAACATCACCACACGTAGGCCAGGACTTCGCCGCCGATTCCCTTGCGGGAAGCGTCCTTGTCGGTCATGACGCCTTGCGACGTCGAGACGATCGCGATCCCGAGTCCCCCGAGCACGCGGGGCAGCCGGTGGCGACCGGTATAGACCCGGCTCCCGGGCGACGAGATGCGCTTGAGGCCGGTGATCGTGCGCACGCGGCCCTTGTCGTACTTGAGCCGGATCCGGAAGGCCGCGTCGATCCCCTCGGCCTCGCGCTCGTAGCCTCCGATGAAGCCTTCCGTGGCGAGGATCTTCAGGATCGCTTCGTTCTGCTTTGAGACCGGCGCCACGAGCTCGTCCTTGTACGCGAGGTTCGCGTTGCGGATGCGCGTGAGCAGGTCGGCCACAGGGTCCGAGATGTTGCTCGAGAACTTCGCTTTGGTCACCATGAGGACTTCGTCACCCCCGGAAGCTCACCGGCGTGCGCCAGCTCGCGGAAGCAGATGCGGCAGAGCAGGAACCGCTTGTACACGGCGCGCGGGCGGCCACACTTCTGGCATCGCGTGTACGCGCGCACGTGGAACTTCTGCTTGCCTTCCTGCTTGTTGATGAGTGCTTTCTTGGCCATGTCGTCTGTCCCGTCTCAGCTCGCCTGCGCCGCTGCGGTCTGCCCCGTCAGGGGGAAGCCGAGCGCCACGAGGAGGGCGCGTCCTTGGTCGTCGTCCTTCGCGGTCGTGACGATCGTGATGTCCATGCCGCGGACGGTCGCCACCTTGTCGTAGTCGATCTCCGGGAAGATCAACTGCTCGGTGACGCCCATCGTGTAGTTGCCGTGCCCGTCGAACGCGTCGGGGCTCATGCCGCGGAAGTCGCGGATCCGAGGCAACGCGAGCGACACGAGCCGGTCGTAGAACTCCCACATCCGGTCTCCGCGCAGGGTGACCTTCGCGCCGATCGCCATGCCCTCGCGGAGCTTGAAGTTGGCGATCGATTTGCGGGCCTTGGTCACCACCGGCTTCTGGCCGGCGATGATCGTCAGGTCCTCGAGGGCGGCGTCCAGCATACGACCGTCCTTGACCGCGTCACCGATGCCCATGTTGATCACGATCTTCGAGAGGCCGGGCACCTGCATGATGTTGACGAGACCGAGCTCCTCTTTGAGGGCGGGCCTGAGCTCGTCGCGGTACCTGGCCTTCAGCCGGGGGGTGTAGTCGTCGCTCACAGCTCCGCCTCACATTTCCTGCAGATCCGGATCTTGGTGTCGCCCTCGACCCGGTGGCCCACGCGCGTGCTCTTGCCGCAGCTCTTGCACACAACGGCGACGTTGGAGATGTCGATATAGGTCTCGACGTCGATGATCCCGCCCTGCTGGAGCTGCTGCCCGCTCGTCGAACGCTTCCCGCTGGCGCGCGAGTGCTTCTTGGCCATCGCCACGCCGTCGACCATCACCCGGCGACCGCGCGGATCGACGCGCACCACCCGGGCTTCCTTGCCACGATCTTTGCCCTGCAACACCTTCACGGTGTCGTCCTTCTTGATGTCCACGCCCGGCATGTTCAGAGCACCTCCGGTGCCAACGAGATGATCTTCATGAACTTCTTGTCGCGCAGCTCGCGCGCCACGGGCCCGAAGATGCGGGTGCCCCGCGGGTTCTTCTGCTCGTTGATCAACACGACCGCGTTGTCATCGAAGCGGATGTAGGAGCCGTCGGGGCGCCGCCGCTCTTTCGCGGTGCGCACCACCACCGCCCGAACCACCTCGCCCTTCTTCACGCCGCCTCCGGGCAGGGCGTCCTTCACCGTGCCCACGATGACGTCGCCGACGCCAGCGTACCGGCGCGCCGAGCCCCCGAGCACGCGGATGCACAGGACCTCTTTGGCCCCCGTGTTGTCAGCGACCTTGCAGCGCGTTTCCTGCTGGATCACTTCGCCCGCTCCACGATCTCGATGACCCGCCAGCGCTTGGACTTCGACACGGGGCGGGTTTCCATCACGCGGACGGTGTCGCCCACGTGTGCGTCGTTCGTCTCGTCGTGCGCCGCAAGCTTGGACGAGCGCCGGACCGTCTTCTGATAGAGGCTGTGGCGCACCTGGCGGTCGATCCGGACCATCACGGTCTTCTCCATGGCGTCGGAGACCACGACCCCGGTGCGTACCTTGCGCGGGCCGCGCTCCTGGGTGTTGGTGTTCTGCTCGTCGCTCACTGGTCCTCCTCGGCCGCCGCGGCCAGCGCGTCGAGCTCGAGCTCGATCTCGCGCTCACGCAGCACGGTGGCGATGCGCGCCACTTCGTGGCGCACCTCCTTGAGCCGGGACGGGTCGTCGAGCTGGCCCGTCGCCAGCTGGAACCGCAGGTTGAACAACTCCTCTTTCGAGGACTCGATCCGACTCACGAGCTCCTCGTCGGGAAGCTCACGCAGCTCTGCGGCCTTGCTCGACATCGGTTACTCCCCTACCCGGCTGATGAACTTCGTCTTGATCGGCAGCTTGTGCTGCGCGCGCTTCATGGCCTCACGTGCGAGCGGCTCGGGGACCCCGGCGAGCTCGAACATGACTCGTCCCGGCTTGACCACGGCAACCCACCCCTCGGGGTTGCCCTTGCCCGAGCCCATGCGGGTTTCGGCGGGCTTCTTGGTCACGGGCTTGTCCGGGAAGATGTTGATCCACACCTTGCCGCCACGCTTGATGTGCCGCGTGATCGCGACACGCGCGGATTCGATCTGCCGGTTCGTGATCCACGCCGCCTCGAGGGCCACGAGACCGTAGTCACCGAAGTTGATCTCGGTACCGCCCTTGGCCATGCCGCGGCGATGACCACGGTGCTGCTTGCGGTGCTTGACCTTCTTGGGTGCCAGCATCAGGCCTCACCGCCCTCCACGGGTGCTGCGGGCGCCGCCGTCTCGGCAGGGACCGGTTCGGCGGCGACCGGCGCCTCAACGACCGCGGTGGCGGCAGCGGTGGCGGTGGCCATCGCGGGAGCGCCCGCGCCACCGCGCGCCGAGGTGTCGACCTGCTGAGCGGTCGCGTGCGCACGAGCGAGCGCGCGTTCGGTGTTCTGCTCGCGCCGCGGCACCTCGTCGCCGTGGTAGACCCACACCTTCACGCCGACGACGCCGAACGTGGTCTTGGCCTCGGCCGTGCCGAAGTCGACCTTCGCCCGGAGCGTGTGCAGCGGCACTCGCCCTTCGCGGTACCACTCGCGACGGCCCATCTCGGCGCCGCCGAGGCGGCCGCCACACGCCACCCGCACGCCCAGGGCGCCCGAGCGCATGGCGGTCTGCACCGCGCGGCGCATCGCCCGCCTGAACGCCACCCGGCCGGCGAGCTGCTCGGCGACACCCTGCGCGAGCAGGGCGGCGTCGGTCTCGGGGCGCGACTCGCTGGCCGCCTGGTTCATGTCCTCGACCTTCACGTCGACGCGCTTCTTGGTGTAGCGCTCGATGTCCTTGCGCAGGCGGTCCACCTCGGCGCCCTTGCGGCCGATCACGATGCCCGGGCGCGCGGTGCGGATGAACACCCAGATCTGGTCGCCCTTGCGCTCGATGTCGATCGAGGAGATGCCGGCGCGCGAGAGCCGCGAACGGATGTGTTTGCGGATCCAGATGTCCTCGTGGAGCTGCTCGGCGTAGTCGCGTTGACCGGCATACCAGTTGGACTTCCAGGGATAGATGATCCCCAGCCTGAACCCGTACGGGTTGACCTTGTGACCCACTAGCGATCCTCTCCCATCGTCTCGACCACGAGGGTCACGTGCGAGGTGCGCTTGCGCACCTTCGCGGCGCGCCCGTACGCCCGCGGGCGGAAGCGGCGGAGCGTCGGGCCCTCGTCGACCCAGGCGCGCGACACCACGAGGTTGTCGGCGATCACGCCTTGCTTCTGCTCGGCGTTCGCGATCGCGCTGTTCAGGAGCTTCTCGACGTCGTGCGTCGGTCCGAGCGGTGAGAACCGCAGGATCCGTCGCGCCTCAACCACGTGCTGGCCGCGGATCAGGTCGACGACCCGCCGCATCTTCCGCGGCGAGGTACGCACGTATTTGAGGGTGGCTCGAGCTTCCATCTACCTCACTCCACTCCGACGCTCGTCCCGCGAGTGCGACCGGAACGTGCGCGTGGGCGCGAACTCGCCGAGCTTGTGCCCGACCATCGATTCGGAGACGAAGACCGGCACATGCTTGCGGCCGTCGTGCACGGCGATCGTGTGCCCCAGCATCTCGGGCACGATCGTGCTGCGGCGCGACCAGGTCTTGATGACCCGCTTGTCGCCCTTCTTGTTCATGTCCTCGACCTTGACCAACAGATGGTCGTCGACGAACGGACCCTTCTTCACGGACCTCGGCATGACTAGCCCCGACCCTTTCCGCGGCGGCGCACGATGTACTTGCTCGACGCCTTGTTCTTCTTGCGCGTACGGCCTTCCTTCTTGCCCCAGGGGCTCGACGGATGCCGGCCGCCCGAGGACTTGCCCTCGCCGCCGCCCAGCGGGTGGTCGACGGGGTTCATCGCCACACCACGGACGGTCGGACGCCGGTTCTTCCAGCGGGCGCGTCCCGCCTTGCCGAGCGAGATCAACTCGTGC
Organism: Actinomycetes bacterium; assembly: GCA_031364965.1. Lineage (GTDB taxonomy): Bacteria > Actinomycetota > UBA4738 > UBA4738 > HRBIN12 > JAOUEA01. The sequence continues at coordinate 14,287 of JANLXF010000099.1, forward strand.
TCGGGGTTGCCCACGACGCCCACGGTGCCCTTGCAGGTCGCCGGGATCAGCCGCATCTCGCCGCTCGGCAGCCTGAGCGTGGCCATCGCGCCTTCCTTGGCCATCAGCTGCACGCTGGTGCCCGCCGAGCGCGCCATCTTGGCGCCGGCGCCGGGCTTCATCTCGATCGCGTGGATCACCGTGCCGACGGGGATGTTGCGAAGCGGCAGCGAGTTCCCGGGCCTGATCTCGGCATCGGGACCCGACATCAGCGTGTCCCCCTGCTTGATGCCATGGGGCGCGAGGATGTAGCGCTTCTCGCCGTCGGCATAGTGCAGGAGCGCGATGCGCGCGCTGCGGTTCGGGTCGTACTCGATGTGGGCGACCTTCGCCGGCACGCCGTCCTTGTTCCGCTTGAAGTCGATCACGCGGTACCGGTTCTTGTTGCCGCCGCCGTGATGACGGGCGGTGATCCGGCCGTGGACGTTGCGCCCCGCCTTGTTCCGGCCCTTGACCACGAGCGACTTCTCCGGTGTCCAACGCGTGATCTCCTCGAACGTGGAGACGCATGCGCCGCGGCGCCCGGGGGTGGTCGGCTTGTATTTACGTACGCCCATCGCTATTTCCCACTCTCGAAGATCTCGATGGAGTCGCCGTCGGCCAGCGTGACGATCGCGCGCTTCTCGTTGGGGCGCTTGCCCTTGGTGAAGCCGCGCCGCTTCACCTTGCCGCGGCGGTTCAACGTGTTCACCGAGGTCACGCGGACATCCCAGATCGCCTGGATGGCCTCTTTTATCTCGGTCTTATTCGAGCGGGGATCGACGAGGAAGGTGTAGCTTCCCGCCTCGATCCCGGCGTAGGACTTCTCGGACACGATGGGGCGGATGATCACGTCGCGGGCCGACTTCACTGCGCCACCTCCTCAGGCTCGGTCGCCGCGGGCTCCGCGTCGGCGGTGGAAGGGGCGGTGAAGGGCGCGGCGG
>JANLXF010000182.1:0-53129 GCA_031364965.1 Actinomycetes bacterium
TTGAAGCAGCCGGTCGACTACACCCACGAAGAGCGGCTCGCGATCGCCACCCACGAGGCGGGGCACGCCACGATCGCGTGGCTCGTCGGCAAGGACCGCAAGCTCGAGGTCCTGTCGATCATCAAGCGTCGGGGGTCGCTCGGCCTCCTCGCGCACAGCGAGGAGGAGGAGCGGTTCACGCGGACGCGGTCCGAGCTCGAGGCGGGCATCGCGATCGCGCTCGGCGGTCTGGTCGCCGAGGAGCAGTGCCTGGGCGAGTCGGGCACCGGCCCGGCCGCCGATCTCGCGCACGCGACCACGCTCGCGGCCAACATGGTGGGCTCGTTCGGCATGGCGGGCTCGCTGATCTCGTACGACGCCGTGACCCACGGACCGATCGGCGGCGCCAACCTCGTCGCGAAGGTGCTCTCCGACAGCGAGGGCAAGGAGCGGGTCGAGGACATCCTGGCCGCGCAGAAGGAGCGCGTCGAAGCCGTGCTCGCCGCGAACCGCGACGTGCACGCGGCGCTGCGGGACGCGCTGATCGAGCGCGACGAGCTGGTACGTGAGGAGATCATCGAGGTCATCGAGAAGGCGCTCGCGAACCGCGTCTGAACCGCTCGAGGTCCGTCGTAGACTCGTCCGCATGACCCGATCCGTCATCGTCGCCGGCGCGCGGACACCGTTCGGCCGATTCCAGAAGGGGCTGGCCGGCATGCGGGCCGTCGAGCTCGGTGCCGTCGCGATCCGAGCTGCGCTCGAGCGGGCACGCGTGGAGCCCGGTCAGGTCGAGTACACGCTGATGGGCCACGTGCTCCTGGCCGGGCAAGGACAGATCACCGCCCGCCAGGCCGCGATCGCCGCGGGGATCCCCAAGGAGATCCCGGCCATCACGATCAACAAGGTATGTCCTTCGGGGATGGCCGCGATCGCGATCGCCGATCAGATGATCCGTGCCGGTGATCTCGAGATCGCGGTCGCCGGGGGGATGGAGTCGATGACGAACGCCCCGTTCGTGCTCCCGAAGGCGCGCGAAGGGGCTCGGCTCGGCGACACGCCGATGCTCGACTCGATGATCCACGACGGACTGTGGTGCGCCTTCGACGATCGCCACATGGGGCAGGGCACCGACGTCGTCAGCGCCGAGCTCGGGATCACGCGCGAGGAACAGGACGCGTTCGCGGCGCGCTCCCACAAACTGGCCGCCCATGCCTGGGAGTCGGGGACCTTCGCGGGCGAGGTGGTGCCCGTGGCGGTGCCCCAAGGCAAGGGCGACCCTGTCGTCGTGGCGCGCGACGAAGGGGTGCGGCCCGACACCACCATCGAGGCGCTCGCACGCCTCGGCCCGGCGTTCTCGCAGGACGGCACGGTCACGGCGGGGAACGCATCGCAGATCTCGGACGGCGCATGCGCGGTCGTGGTGATGAGCGAGGAGAAGGCCGCGGAGCTCGGGATGCAGCCCCTCGCACGGATCCTCGCCTACGGGATGTCGGCCGATCGCTTCCCGTCGCTGCACACGGTGCCGGCGATCGCGGCCGAGCGCGCGTTGAAGAAGGCGGGGCGAGCCGCCGCCGAGCTCGGTCTGGTGGAGATCAACGAGGCGTTCGCGGCGGTGCCGATCCACAGCGCCCGGATGCTCGACCTCGATCCCGAGATCGTGAACGTGAACGGAGGGGCCGTGGCGCTCGGCCATCCGGTGGGCGCGAGCGGCGCGCGGATCGTGCTCACGCTCGCGCTCGAGATGGGCCGGCGCGGGACCGAGCTGGGGGCGGCGGCGATCTGCGGCGGCGGAGGCCAGGGCGACGCACTCGTCCTCGCCCGCGCCTGATCCTCAGTCCTCGGCGGACAGCTCCGACAGACGGTGGAGCTCCTGCACCATGAGCGCCTCCGCGGTCTTGTCCCAGACGTCGGGCTGACCTTCGACGACGATCCGCAGGTCTGAGGCATCGCCGTTCGCCTCGCCGAGATCGCCCGTGGCCTCCGCGGATCCATCGGGCAGGAATACCCGGAACGCCGATCCTCCGTCCTCGACGCTCTCGACCTTCGCCCATCCGCCCTGGACCTCGGCGAACCGCCGCACGACGGGGCTGAGCGAGGCATCGGACGACGTCTGCGGGTCCTCGACCGAGAGCATCACGCCGCCGTCGACGCTCAGCAGCCGGACGCGGATCATCTTCTTGCCCGGGGTGCGATCGCCCGCGTTGCGGAGGAGGCCGGCGAGGATCTGCTCGGTGCGCAACTGATCGACCGCGACCACGATCCGGTCGGTCTCGAGCCGGACCTCGTGGGTCTCCTCGATGCCGGATTCCTCGACGACCCGCTGGACGAGCGCTTCGAGGTCCGTTCGCTTCGGGTGAAGCTGCACGGTGCCCCGAACGAGCTCCTCGGCGTCGGTCATGTCCGAGACGACGTGGTCGAGACGCCGCGCGTATGTCGTGAGCTGCCGCAGGAGTTGCGCCTGATCCTTCGCGTCCTTCTTGTGCTTGAGGATCTGTGCGAGGCCGAGGATCCGCGACAGGGATTTCTTCGCGTCGAGCGAGAGCTCCTTGACGAATGGGGAAGTGGCGCGCCGGTCCTCGTACGGGACCGCGTCACCGATCGTCAGCGCGTCGTCGGCGTGGTCGGCCGGCATGGATGGCTCGTGCTCGCCCCGGATCTGGCGCATCGCCTCGGTCATCTGGTGCTGACGGAGCTCACCCTCCACCTCGTCGATCCGCTCGCGCGTGCCGGCGAGATCGCGTTCGAGGTCGTGGGCCCGTTCCTCGGCGGCGATCAGTTTTTCGGTCTGGCCGGCGAGCCGCTCCTGCGTGATGCGCAGGAGATCGTCGAGGTCGGCGCGTCCCTCGGTCGCCGCGGTTTCCAGCGCGCGACGCGCCTCGATCTCCTGCAGGCGCCGGTTGAGGTCCGCGTTGTCCTGCGTGGCGTCTTCGAGGTCCGCGGCGAGCTTGGTCGCCCGCTGGTCGAGCGCGGCCGCCTGACGCTGCGCCTGCGCCGAGGCCTCGGCCAGCCGCGCGGCCTCAGCCCCGCGCTCCTCCGCCGCCGTCAGTGCCTCGGTCAACGCGCGTCGCGCCTCGCCAAGCTCGTCACCGAGCTGCTGGGCCGCAGCGCTCGCGCTCGCGATCTCCTGCTCGGCCCCGGCGAACCGATCCGTGCGATCCGCGAGATCGGTACGCAGCGCCTCGAGATCGGCTTTGGCCGCCGCCTCGAGCGCGGCGATCCGCTGGGCGGTCGCCCGCTGCATCGTCTCGAGCTCGTGCCGGTGGCGGGATGCTTCCTCCTCGAGCTGGTCCTGGAACTCCTCCCGGGTTGCCCGGACCTTGTCCTCGAGGTCGGCCTCGCGTTCGATCAGCTCGGCGCGGTGCGAGGCCCGCGCCGAGTCGAGCTCTGCACGCGCGGCACGGAGCTCGTCCTCGAGCATCGCGGCACGCTGTTCCTCGGCGCGGAGGGCGCGGAGCTCGGTCCGTGCGTCCTCCAGCTCCGTGCGCCCCGACCTGAGGGCGGCCTTCGCGGACTCTGCGGCCTCGCGCGCGCGGAGCACCTCGATGTGTGCCCCGTCGAGGTCGCGTTGCAGCGCCTCGGCACGCTCGACGAGCGCCATCGCGCTCCCGCGCTCGGCTGCCGCCGCCTCGAGCTCTCCGTGGGCGACCGAGAGCTGCGCCTGGGCGCCTTCCAGCTCGGCGCGCAGCCCGATCGCCTCGCCCTCGGCGCGAGCGAGGCGATCCACGAGCTCGGGATCGACCTCGGGTCCGTCGGGGCGGGCGGCGAGCGCGGCCGCGATCTCCGCGTGCTCGGCCGCGAGCTGCGCGCGGTCGGCGACGAGGGCGTCGCGCTCCTCGGCGAGCAGGTCCCGTTCGAGGACGGCGGCATCTCGCTCCCGTTCGGTGGTCTCCCGCGCCGCCGTGACCTCGCGGAGGTCGGCCGCCACGGCCGACAGCTGGTCGCGCTCCGCGCTGACGGCTCCGAGACGGTCGGAGGCCTTGAGCAACTCGTCCTCGAGGAGGCGTGCGCGATCCTCGGCTCGAAGCAGCCGGTCCTGGATCGCCGGGTCGGTACGCGTCTCGGTCGCGCGCCGCTGCGCGATCTGGAGGTCATCAAGGGTCTTGCGGTACTGCTCCTGGAGCACCGTGAGACGCTCCTCCGCCGCGTGCGCCCGCTCTTCCGCCTTGCGGCGCGCGTCCCCTTCCTCGCGCAGGCCCGGGATCGGGACGGCGATCGGCCGGGGAGCCTGGGGGTCCTGGCGCGGAACCTGGGTCGTGGCGCCGGGGACACGTTGCTGGAGCCGCGCCACGAAGCTGCCCTGGGCGCCCACCGAGTTGGCCAGGCGCGCGGTCCGCCACAGCACGAACCCGAGGATCAACTCCGCGAGCGCCAAGACCGCCGCCATCGTCCGCCACGCGCCACCGGCCGAGGCGATCGGGGAGTCCGAGCGCGTGAGCTCGACGACCGCGTCGCGTCCGATCCCGGACCGGAACGTCAAGGGGACCATGATCGAGATCGTGCCGTCGGCGGTGCTGACTTGAGGCCGGCCCTTCAGCGCCGCGCGGATCCGTTCGGCCTCCCCGGCGAGCTCGTTGCCGATCCGGCTCTCGTCCATCGAGTACAGGATCGTGCCGGCGTCGTCGAACAGCGTCACCATCTCGAAGTCGCTGGGTTCGAGCACGACCGCCTGGATGCGCTCGGTGAGGTCGCTCGCATGGCCGGGCGAGGCCTCGGCCAACGTGTCCTCCGGGCGGAACACGAGGGTCAGGGAGGAATCGGTGATCGTCGTGGCCTGCTCCACGATCGCCTCCTGCGCGCGGTTGCGCTCGGTGACGTTCATGAACAACGATCCGGCGACCCCGACCACGAGCAGGAGCGCGAGCGCGATCAGCAGGCTCCTCGCCACCCCGTATCCCTGCGTGCTACCAGCCATGCCTGCCCCCTGCGCCCGAGTTCTGACCTCCTGCGCTGGGTTATCGGCACGACGACGCCGAAGATTCAGTTCCACTGGGTGGTGAGTTCCTCCCCCGCGGGCGGCCGACAGGCTCGGCCGTTCGGCCTACCGTCTAGGCCGTTCGCCGGTCGAGGTCACGGCCGCGTCGTGGCGCCCGAGACGACCACCGTGTCGCCCGACCTCGGGTCCTTGTCCAGCACGATGAGGTCCTCGATCGCGTCGCGCATCTCGGCGACATGACTGACGAGCACGACCAGGCGGCGGTCGTCGTCGGCCACCAGGCGCTCGATCCCGGCCATCGCGCGGTCGAGATGTTCGGGGTCCAGTGATCCGAACCCCTCGTCGAGGAAGAACGCGTCGAGCCGCCCGCCCCCGCGAGCGACCATCTCCGCCAGCGCGAGCGCGAGGGCGAGCGAGGCCAGGAACGTCTCGCCGCCCGAGAGCGACTCGGCCTTACGCGTCCGGTCGGCGGCGTTCAGGTCGAGGATGTCGAACGAGTCGTCGGCGGCGAAGCGGTAGCCGCCGTCGGTGAGCGCCTCGAACAGCCCGCTCCCGAGCTCGGCGAGCTCCGCGCGCTCCTCCTCCAGCAAGAACGCGAGGAACTTGCCCGGCTTGAGATCGTCGGCCAGCCGTCGCGCGAGGTCGTGCCGGGTCTGGGCGTCCACCATCTCCCGCTCCAGTGCACCGGATCGGGCCAGCTGCGTCTCGAGTTCCTCGATCGCCCCCGCCGCCGCGGCGTGCCGTGCCCCCGCGGCCGCCCGTTCGGCGTGGAAGTCCACCTCGGGGTCGAGCCCCAGACCGAGGAGCACCTGGGCGAGCGAGGCGAGGCTCGCGGCGGCTCGTTCGCGGGCCTCGGCCTCCGCGGCGCTCGCCACCTCGAGGCGCGAGACCAGCGTTTCCCCGACCTCGACGTAGGCGCTCCGCAGCTGCTCGGGGGCGGTCGCGATCGAGCGCTTCGCGCCCAGGGCGCCCCACGCAGAGGCGAGCTCGCCGGCGAGCGACGTGAGGGTGGCCTGCACGCTTTCGGCGCGGTCCCGTACGGCGTCGATCTTGCGGTGGGCCGTCTCGACGCCGGCCGCGGCCTCCTCGGCGGCACGCTCTGCCGCCTCGAGCTCGGAGGTCCGTGCCTGGATCAACGCCCGCGGCTCCCCGTCTCCCAGCCGCTCGGCGAGCCGGTCCTTCGCGGCCGTCAGCTCGGCCTCGGCATCGCGCACCGCGGTCTCGGTCTCCGCCCGCGCCGTGGTCGCCTCCTCGAGCCGCCGCTCGGCCTCGGCGGTTGCGGTCTCGGCCGACCCCACCTGGGCGCTCAGCAGCTCCCGTTGGGCACGCAGATCCGCCTCGGCCGTCTCGGCCTTCGTGGCGGCCTTACGCGCGGTTGTCACGGTCTTGGCTGCCGCCGCGCGCCTGGGGAGCGCGACGACCGGCTGCGCGCAGACCGGACACGGTTCGCCCCGCACGAGCTCCCCCCGCAGCTCGTGCGCCATCTCGGTGTGCTGCGCGGCGGCGAGCGCCTCCCGCGCCTCGGCGGTTGCCGCGATCGCCCCGGTCAGGCGTTCTCCCGCCTGGGCGGCGGCCCCCCGGGCGTCGGCTGCCCGCCGCGTGCGATCGTCGCAGAGCTCCCGCGCCGACCCAACGGCAGCCTCGGGCGCCGCAAGGGCGGCGGGGAGGCGCTCGAGCGGGCGGGCGAGCTCGTCGTGGTGGTCGACGTGCTGCTCGAACGAGCGCAGCTGCGCGCGGTCGCCCAGCCGGTCGCGCACCGAGGCCAGCTCGGCGTCGCGCGCCGCGCGCGCTTCCTCGGCGGCCGCGAGCCGCGCCTTGGCGTCGTCGACCGCCTCGTGCGCCGAGCTCGCGGCCTCGAGCACGCCGTCGACCTGCTCCCCAGGAGTAAGCGATCCACCGATGCGCTGGAGCAGCTCGATCTGGGTCCGACCGGCCTCTGCCTCGACGAGTGCCGCGCGCCGCGCCTCGGCCAGCTGCTCGACCTGGGGCGCGGTGGCGTCGAAGCGCCTGACATCGTCGGTCGCGGCGTCGGCGCGTGCGCGAGCCTCGACGAGCCGCCCGCGCACCTCCTCGATCGTCCCGCGTTCCCTGTCGAGGGACGCCAGCACGAGCCCCTCCCGTTCGAGCCGGCCCTCCGCCGCCGCCTTGGCGGCGTCCAGGCGCTCGTAGCCGAACACGCCCTTGAGCACCCGGTCGCGTTCGGCATGCGTCGCGGTGAGGAAGTCCGCGAACCGATTCTGCGCCAGCAGCACGGACCGGCAGAAGGTCTGGAAGTCCATGCCGAGCAGCAGCTCGATGCGGTCGTTGACCAGCCGTTCCTGCGTCACGGTCTCGAGGATCTCGGCGTCGGGATCCTCGCTCGAACGCAGGAGCAGCTGATGGCCGGACTGCCCCTTGCGCTTAGGCGCCCGGACGGCCTGCCACACCTGGCCGTCGACACGGAACGTCAGCGAAACGTGGGCTTGGTCGCAGAGCTGGTGGATCAGCGACTTCGTGTCGCGGCCCACCCCGGGGGTCTTGCCGTAGAGCGCGAACGCGATCGCATCGAGGATCGATGACTTGCCTGCGCCGATCGGCCCCACGATGCCGACGAGCCGGCGATCGCGCCAGTCGAACGAGACCTTCCCTCGGTACGACCGGAAGCCCTCGAGCGTGAGCTCAATCGGCCGCATCGGCGGCCTCCTCGAGCACCTCGCGGAACAGGGCGAGCAGGTCGTCGGGCGCGGGCTCCGTTCGCTCGCGGCGGTAGTAGTCGGCGTAGAGCTCGTCCCAGGTGCGATGCCCTTTCACGAGCCGTTCGCGGCGCTCAGCCTCGGGCCGCCAGGCGCGGACCTTCACGAGGAAGGGGAACGCCTCGCGCGCGCGGTCGGCGAGCGTGAGATCGGTCCCGGACGTGCGGACCGTGAGGTCGAGGAAGACGTCGGCGAGCTCGTCGGTCCGCGCCTCGATCGCCTCCCACTCGTCGGTCACCCGCAACAGACGCCGGCCCCGTTCGAGCGGCACGCTCTCGACCGTGGCGAGGCGGCCGGGCTCGGCGTCGACCACGATCACCCGTTTGTGCTCCCCGGCCTCGCCGAAGTCCAGCCCCAGCAGCGATCCCGCGTAGTGCGCCGGGACCGGTGCCCCCGGCACCGGTTGGGGCGCGTGGATATGGCCCATCGCCACGTATTGGGGGCCTGCGGGGATCGAGCCCGAGGTCGCCGCATAGGCGTCGCCCATGTGGAGCTCGCGCTCGCCCCGAGGCGCGCCCCGGTCGACGTGGACCCCGCCCACCATGAAGTGCGCCATCAGGATCGGGACCGCATCGGCGCCGGCGGCCGCGACGAGGGCCTCGTTGTAGGCGCTCGTGATCGCGGCGACCTTGTCGGCATAGGCGCGGTACCACGCGCCGGCCTCCCTCATGAAGTCCACGACGCGCCCCTCCCGCAGGAAGGGGAATCCGGCCACGACCGCGGGCACCCCCAGCTCGCCGGGGCCGATCAGCGCGCCTTCGCCCGGGCGCTTGATGTCGCCGATCAGGAACACTCCCCGCGGACGCAAGAGCGGGGCGAGGGCCTCGAACAGCTCGGGGGAGTCGTGGTTGCCAGCCACGGCGACCACCGGTCGGCGTTCGGCGAGGCGCACCATCGTCTGCAACCCCAGGGTGAGCGCGTCCATCGGTGGCACCGGCCGATCCCAGACGTCGCCCGAGATCAGCACGAGGTCCACCTCATGTGCGTCGGCGATCGTCTCGACCTCGTCGAGGACGGCGGCGTGCTCGTCCATGCGGTGGTGACGCCCGAGCTTCTTGCCGACGTGCCAGTCCGAGGTATGGAGGATCTTCATCGGGGGAGGCGACGGGCCCTATCAGAGGCCCTCGAACGGATCGCCGCCGGCGTCCGCCGCCACTTCCTCCTTCCGGGTGGCCCAGGGCGGGAAGGGGAAGGTCACCACGAGCGGCACGGGGATCGCGGGTTGCGAGATCACCATCGTGCCCGGCTTCAGGAGCCGCGCGCGAGCCCGTGTGGACGGGAGCATCCAGCCGTATTCGGCGCGCTCGGCCTCGGCGGCGTCGAGGCGGCCGCTCACCCGGATCGCGGCGTTCTCGAGCACCTCGGACGCCACGCGACTGGCGGTCTGCTGCGCGCCGACCAGTAGCACCCCCAGCGACCGCCCGCGCTGCGCGATGTCGATCAGCATCTCCTTGAGCGGCGAGTGGCCCTCGCGGGGCGCGTACTTGTTCAGTTCGTCGAGCACGATCACGGAGAGCGGCAAGCGCTGGCCCGTCTCCTCCTTCTCGGCGAAGGTCTCGTTCAGGAGGGCGCCCACGACGAACCGCTGGGCCTGGTCGTGCAGGGACTGGATCGCGACGACGCTGACGCTCGCGCGCCCGCGATCGATGCGGTGCGAGTCGCCCGCGCGCACGAGCTGGCCCATGCGGGCCGCGCCCGCGTGCATCCGCCGCATGAACGCGCTCACGGTGCCGCCCATCACGCGGCCACTCCACGACGGGTCGGCGTCGCCGCCGTTCTCAGGCTCGAGGAACTCGCCGATCGCGTCCACGAGGGTCTGCAGGTCGGTGACGATCCGCTCGCCGGCGTCGACCCGGACCTCCTGGCCGCGCCAGGACCCCCCGGGTGCGTCGTGTGGATCGCGGAGCACCACGGCGCCGGGCATGCCGGCGACATCGACGGCGAAGCGCTTCAGCTGCGCCTGCACGCGCTCGCGGATGAACGGGAGCTGGTTGCGCTGGTCGTTCGCGTCGGTGAGGAGGAACTGCAGCAGGTCGTCGTCGATGAACTCGCGCGGCGTCCACGTGAAGACCTCCACGCCCTCCTGGCGTCCGCCGGTGTCGGGGAGCAGGACATCCCCGGACCTTCGCCGGGGCGGCGCCCAGAAGCACACGCTGGGGAAGGGCGCCGGCTCGACCCCGAGGGTCGCCCACCCCGCGGCCGCATCCTCGTCGAAGAAGCGGTTCGGCTTGTCGAGCCAGAGCAGGTCCTCGCCCTTGACGTTGAACACCAGCACGCGCAGGTTCGCGGCCCCCTCGCCCACGATGCTCGGCGACGAGGTGAGCATGCGCAGGAAGAACAGCGCGAACGAGGTCTTCGTGGCCACGCCGCTGATGCCGCTGATCGACATGTGGCCGCCCTTGCGGCCGTCGAAGAAGTCGAGATCGACGTGGACCGGCAGGGCGTCGCGCCCGATACCGACGGGGAGCGGGCGGCCCATCTCGTCGACGAAGAGCGCCTTGTCTCGCTCCTCGCCCACGGCGCGCTCGACCGGTTCGCCGGGGTCGGGGGAGACCCACACCTCGGGGTCCACGCGGGTGACGGCCACGCGCGCGGTGCGCACCTTCGCCCCTGGCATGATCCCGAGCTCTGCGATCCGGTGGGTGTCGGACTCGAACGAGGCGCCCTCGTAGACGGCCTCGGCCTCGGTGATGACCCCATACGTGCGCACTTCGCCGGCCTTCGGGACCTGGGTGCGCACGACCACGAGGTCGTCGAGCTGCAGGTAGTCGTCGTCGTCGAGCACCACCCGGAACGCGCTCGTCGAGGCGTGCTCGGAGCCCAGGACCCGGCCGACCTGCTCGTCGGTCACGACGCCTCCCGTTCCATGACGGCTTCGCGCAGCGCCCGGTATACGAGCCCGCGGTCGCCCATCCGATGCTTGAGGTCCCGCTCGAGCGCGGCGATCGGCACGAGGTTCTGCGGCGCGCGGGGGTCCACGTGCGGTTCGGAGGCGACGAGCGGCAGTACCGCGGCCGTGCGGTCGGCGATCAGCACGGCCTGCTCCTTGGGGAGCTGGCCCGACACCTCGCAGCGCACGATCCCGGTCCACGAGTGGCCGAGCGACAGCATCGCGAGCCGCACGTACCACGAGTACCGCTTGTAGTCGCCGATCGAGAACATCGGCGTGCGTTGCCCGGGTGCGAGCTGTGCCACCACGGCGTTGCGTTCGGGCTCGAGATAGGTGACCCGGTGGCTCTTGATGTAGCCCACCGTGGGGTGGGCGGTGAGCTCGTTCAGCGGGCCGTCGGCGACGACGAAGCACTCGGAGGCGAGCGCGGTGGCGGTCTCGCCCTCGGCGCGCCGCATCTTCGTGTGGAGCTCGATGATCAACCGGGCCGGATCCTCGGATGCGCACGTGGTGGTCGTGAGTCCGGGCTCGATCGCCACCGGCGGCATCTGCTCGGGCCGCCCGCCGGCGAGGACGGCCCAACGTTCGATCCTCACCGAGGTGACCTCGGATCGCCGCGCGGTTCGATCCCAGACCGTGGCGCCCACCGCGAACGTGCCGCAGAGCCCGGGGGTCGGACCGGCGACCGGGTCGTCGAGCGTGAGCCGGGCGTCCACCCGACGGACGCCGTCGACGAACGCGATCCGTTCGACGCCGTCGTCGACGCCCTCGATCGGGGCCCAGGTCTCGTGCTCCACCGTGGCGTCGACCGAGCCTTCGGCCGGGGTGAGCGAGTCGTCCTGGTCGAGGGGGGTGCCGTACTCGGGGTCCCAGCCCTCGACGAAGATGCGCGCCATGGCGCCCATCCTACCGAGGGCGCCGGACACCACCCCGGCCACCCATCAGGCCGCGTTGCGAACGTCCTTCGACATGACGGACCAGGAACCGTCGCCGTCGTACGTGAGCACGGTGGTCTTGAAGGCGCTCGGGCAGCAGTGGGGGTCCCCGAGCCGATAGACGGCCTGGTCGACCACGAGCCCCACGGGGTCGACCGATGGGTCGATGCGTCCGTCGCAGAGGTCGCGCGCGAAGACCGCCGTGGCTCCGGAGACATCGATCACGGCCCACCGCGCGCAGGCGCCGCTTCCACCCGTCGAGGCCGACAGCAGCACGTCCTGCATCCCGTCGCCGGTGACGTCGGCCACGAGCCCGTCGATGCCGAGCACCCCCGCCTCGGCGTCGAGCGGGAACCACGCCACGGCGCGCCACGCGGGGGCGACGTCGAAGTGCCGCCACACGAGCGTGCCACGGTCGGCCCGGAACGGATCGCCGCTCGGCTTCACGTACGCGATCACGACGCTCACCGGGGTCCGGGTGGTCCACGACCGCTCCACGTCCGTCCCGCGGGGGATCAGCGACGTGAGATCGAGATCGGCGGGCGCCAGGTCCTCGACCACGACGCCGGGCGTTCCGGGCGGCAGCTCCACCCCCGGCGCTCCGGAGGCGGAGGGCGCCTCGGTCGGAGCGCGTGACGAGCGACCCGCCGAGACCGAATCCGTGGGGCGCGAGGACGAGCGCTCGGACGTGGCCGGCTCCCCGCCGCAGCCGGCCGCGACGGTGACCACCGCCAATGCGATCGCCGCGAAGACGTCGAACCGTCGCATGCGGCGATGCTAGCGGTCCCGCGACGGGCTCCGGGTAGGATGCGGCCCATGTCCTGGGACCTCACGCCGAAGCGGGTCGCCGATTCCGAGGTGACCCTCACGCAGCTGATGGAGGTCACCGACGCGAACCTCGCGGGCAACGTCCACGGCGGGGCGCTGATGCGCCTGGTCGACACCGCGGCGGGGCTCGCCGCGATCCGGCATGCGGGTGGCCTGGCCGTCACCGTCGCGATCGACGAGATGACCTTCCTGGACCCCGTCCACATCGGCGACGTCGTCATGCTGCTGGCGTCGGTGAACGCGGTCGGCAGCACATCGATGGAGGTCGGGGTTCGCGTGGAAGCACAGAACCCCGTCACGGGCCGCCGCCGGCACGTCAACAGCGCCTACCTGGTGTTCGTGGCGGTCGACGACGAGGGCCGCCCCCGGCCGGTGCCGCCGCTCGTGACCGACACCGACGTGGAGCGGCGCCGTCAGCACGATTCCACCCTGCGGCGAACGACCCGGCTCGCGCACAAGGCGGCCGTCGAGGCGGCCCGCGCGGCCGAGGCCGCCGGGCTCGACCACCCGGCCGCCTCCGCCGATCCATCCTGACCGCCGCCACGCCCCGACCCTCGGCCGCGGCGTGGGAGGATTGATGCAGACCTCGCAACGGGAAGGATCAGCGTTGACCAGCGACCTTGCAGGCGCCCACGGCCGGCTCGAGACCGCCGACGGCGCCGTCGACATCTACCGCCTCGCTTGGCTCGAAGCGCAAGGGATCGGTGACATCGCACGTCTCCCGCACACGGTGCGCATCCTGCTCGAGAACCTCCTTCGGCGCGCGGGCACGCGCGACGTGTCCGACGACGACGTGCGGGCGTTGGCCGACTGGCCCGGCCCGGCGGGTGACGTCGCGTTCATGCCCGGACGGGTCCTGATGCAGGACTTCACCGGGGTGCCGGCCGTGGTCGATCTCGCCGCGATGCGAAGCGCGACGGCGCGCGCCGGCGGCGATCCCTCGACGGTGAACCCGCTGATCCCGGTCGACCTCGTGATCGATCACTCCGTGCAGGTCGACCTGTTCCGCACGCCCGAGGCCTACGAGCGCAACATCGAGTTCGAGTACCGGCGCAACGCGGAGCGCTACACGCTCCTGCGGTGGGCGCAGCAGGCATTCGACGGGCTCCGCGTCGTGCCACCGGGAGCGGGGATCTGCCACCAGGTGAACCTGGAGCACCTGGGCCAGGTCGTGAGCGAGCGCGACGGGGTCGCCTTCCCGGACACCGTCGTCGGCACCGACTCGCACACGACCATGATCAACGGGCTGGGCGTGCTGGGATGGGGCGTGGGCGGGATCGAGGCCGAGGCCGCGATGCTCGGGCAGCCGATGTTCTTGCCGCAGCCGTTCGTGATCGGCGTTCGGACCGTGGGGGCGCTTCCCCCCGGCACGACGGCCACCGACCTGGTGCTGACGCTCACCCAGATGCTCCGTTCCCACGGCGTGGTGGGAACCTACGTGGAGTTCTTCGGCGACGGGCTGTCGACCCTCTCGGTCGCCGACCGCGCAACCCTGTCGAACATGTGTCCGGAGTACGGGGCCACCGCCGCGTACTTCCCGGTAGACGCCGAGACCCTCCGGTACCTCGCCTTCACCGGCCGCGACGAGGGGCTCGACCTGGTGGAGCGGTACACGAAGGCCCAGGGCCTGTTCCGCGCCGATGGCGATCCCGAGCCCACCTTCAGCGAGGTGCTCGAGCTCGACCTGTCGGCGGTGGTGCCCTCGCTCGCAGGCCCCAAGCGCCCGCAGGACCGGGTCGCGCTCCCCGACGTCTGGGACTCGTTCGTCGCCGCGTTCCGCGACCACGCGGAGCCCGATCCGAAGGCGGCGGAGGTGGGCCGGTTCATGGCCGAAGGCGGCAGTCCCCGGGTGGAGCGGCTCCCGGGCAACGACGTGGTCGAGGCGCCGGAGGACGACCGCGAGGTGGGTGACGGCTCGGTCGTGATCGCGGCGATCACCTCCTGCACGAACACGTCGAACCCCAGCGTGATGCTCGCCGCCGGGCTGCTGGCTCGCAAGGCCGTCGAAGCCGGCCTGCGGACCAAACCGTGGGTGAAGACCTCACTCGCTCCCGGGTCGCGTGTGGTCACCGACTACCTCGATCGAGCGGGGCTGACGCCCGCCCTGGACGAGCTCGGGTTCGCGCTCGTGGGCTACGGCTGCACCACGTGCATCGGGAACTCCGGCCCGTTGATCGACGAGGTCGCCCGGGCCGTGGACGAGCGCGACCTGAACGTCGCCGCCGTCCTCTCGGGCAACCGGAACTTCGAGGGGCGGGTGCACCCGCAGGTCCGGGCCGCGTACCTCGCCTCACCCCCGCTGTGCGTTGCGTACGCCCTCGCGGGCAGGCTCGACGTCGATCTGACCACCGAGCCGCTCGGTGTGGGGTCCGACGGCCCCGTCTTCCTCGCCGATATCTGGCCGTCCGCCGACGAGGTTGCCGACGCGGTCGCGGCCTCGATCGTTCGGGAGCAGTTCGACGACGAATACGCCCGTGTCTGGGACGGCGACGAGCACTGGGGGTCGCTCCCGACGCCCGAGGGACCGATCTACGCGTGGGACCCGGCCTCGACCTACGTCGCCGAGCCTCCGTTCTTCGACGCGCTCGCCGACGACATGCCGACGGGCGACATCGAAGGGGCGCGGGTCCTGGTGAAGATCGGCGATTCGATCACGACCGATCACATCTCGCCCGCGGGTTCGATCAAGGCAGAGTCCCCGGCGGGTGCGTACCTGCGAGGGCGAGGCGTCGAGCCGGTCGACTTCAACTCCTACGGCGCCCGCCGCGGGAACCACGAGGTGATGATGCGCGGGACGTTCGCGAACATCCGCCTGCGCAACGACCTCGCACCCGGTACCGAGGGCCCATGGACGACCCACCTGCCCAGCGGCGAGGTCACCAGCGTGTTCGAGGCCTCCGAACGCTACCGCGCCGCGGGCACGCCGCTCGCGGTGCTGGCCGGAAAGGAGTACGGCAGCGGTTCGAGCCGCGACTGGGCCGCCAAGGGCCCGAACCTGCTGGGCGTGCGGTTCGTGATCGCCGAGAGCTACGAACGGATCCACCGGTCGAACCTGGTGGGGATGGGTGTCCTCCCGCTGCAGTACGCGAGCGGCGACTCGGCCGCTTCGCTGGGACTCACGGGCCGCGAGACCCTCTCGGCGCGGGGGCTTGCGGGCGGCATCACGCCCGGCCAGCAGGCACTCGTCGAGGTCACCCGCGAGGACGGCACCTCGGCGACGTTCCCGGTGACGGTGCGGATCGACGCGCCCGCGGAGCTCGACTACTTCCGCGCCGGCGGGATCCTGCGGATGGTGCTACGCCAGATGCTGGGCGCCTGAGGGTCCGCCACAGGTGCGGCTTACTCGACCGAGCCGGGCATCGTCGTGTGGCGCGCGAGGTAGGCGGCGGCCTCGGCGCGCCGGGCGACCTCGAGCTTGGACAGGATCGACGAGACGTAGTTCTTCACGGTCTTCTCGGCGAGGTGGAGCTCCTCGCCGATCTCGCGGTTCGTCTTCCCGTCGGCCACCGAGGTGAGGATGCGCTCCTCCTGGGGTGAGAGCCGCGCGAGCTTCTCGTCGCGCATCAGGTGCTTGCCCTTGCGGAGCCGTTCGAGGACCGCGTTCGTCACGCTGGGGTCTAGGAGCGAGTCGCCGGCGCCGACCGCGCGGATCGCGCGCATCAGGTCGCCCGACTTCACCTGCTTCAAGACGTACCCGGACGCACCCGCCATGATGGAGGCGAACAGCGCCTCGTCGTCGGCGAACGAGGTGAGCATCAGGACCCTGGTGGCCGGGTGGTTCGCGCGGATCTCCCGGGTGGCCTCGATGCCGCTGCCGTCGGCCAGACGCACGTCCATGACCACGACGTCGGGACGCGTGCGGCCGGCCTCGTCGACCGCCTCGCGCACGGAACCTGCCTCGGCCGTCACCACCACGTCTTCTTGTGTGGAGAGCATCGCGCGGATCCCGTCGCGCACGATCTCGTGGTCGTCGACGAGCATGACGCGGAGCGGAGCTTGCTTGGGCATGGGCACATCCTAGTGCCCGACGGGTACGGACGGCGCGAACGGAGGCCCTGCCGGCCTGACGCCGCGGGCCTCAGGCCGGGTCAAGCCCGACCGGCACGCCGCCGTACCCCTGGGTCAACTCCGCGCTCCGCGTTTGCTCGGTCAAGGTGGCACCCAGCCGGTCCAGGAAGTCCTTCAAGGTGGCCTCGGCCACGCGGAAGAGCACCGCACGGTCGATCGCCCGGCCGATCGCGCCGAGCGGCGGCACGTAGCGCGCGCTCATCGCGAGCTGGGTGCGCGTTGGGCTGAGCGGGGCGATCTCCAGGTCGGCTTCGAGTGCCGGGAACAACCCGCTCGCGCCCACGGCGGCCCAATGCAAGGGGATCACCGTCTTCGAGGGCATGCGGACCGGCTCCCGGAACTCGATCGCGACCCGTCGCGCGACGCGCACGTCCTCGCCGAACCCGACCTCGGCGAGGAGGGCGTCGCCGTGATGGTTGGCCTCCCGTGCGAGGCCGGGCACCCACGTCTCGGGGCTCCGCAGGAGGGCTGCCTCGACGCCCTCGGGGTCCATCGGGAGCTCGATGAAATATCTCGCGAACATAGATAGACAGTGTCGGGGCCACCAGGAGGCGTCCCGAGGGGCGTCCGCCCCGCGCAGCGCGGGACCTTCGGCGAGGCACGGGCACCTCAAAGATCGGAGACTGCACCCTTATCGGTCGAACGACAGGAGGAGCACGATGCAGATCCGGGTTCGTAGAGGCGCCGTGGTGTTCGCGGCCGCCCTCGCGCTGATCGCAGCCGCGTGTTCGAGCGGCGGCAGCACCGAGGGTGGAGGAACCGGCGATCAGGCGGCCGCCGCACCGGCGAGCGTCGACGTCAGCCTCACCGATTTCAAGATCGCCCCGGCCGACGTGGAGGTGCCGGCGGGCGTCCCGATCACGTTCAACGTGTCCAACGACGGCAAGGCGCCGCACACGTTCGGCGTGAAGGTCGCCGATCAGACCTACGAGACTCCGCAGATCGAGGTCGGGAGCTCTGCCACCCTCGAGGTGCCCGCGCTCGAGGCCGGGACGTACGACTCGCTCTGCACGATCCCCGGTCACGACCAGCTCGGCATGACGGGCACGGTCACGGCCACCGAGGGCGGGACCGCGGCAGCGGGCGCCAGCGGTGCGACCGGCGCCACCGGGACGGCGGGCCACGACACAGGGTCCATGACCGCCGAGGAGATGGCGGCCGGTCACGAGCAGGGCGTGCTCGACTTCCTCGCGGGCAAGGAGACCACCACCTACGGCAACCAGCCGCTCGAGCCCACGATGAACGGCAGCGTGAAGGTCTTCAACCTCACGGTCGAGCAGCTCCAGTGGGAGGTGGCCAAGGGCGAGTTCGTGGACGCGATGGCCTTCAACGGCACGGTGCCAGGGCCCGAGATCCGGGTGAACCCGGGCGATCGCGTTCGCTTCGTGGTGCAGAACCAGATGGACCAGCCGTTCACGCTGCACTTCCACGGGCTGACGGTGCCCAACTCCGAGGACGGTGTGCCGTACATCACACAGCCGCCGATCATGCCCGGTCAGTACTGGACCTACAACTTCACGATCAAAGACCCGCCTGGGATGTACGTGTACCACTCCCACTACAACTCGGCCGAGCAGGTCGGCAAGGGACTCTACGGCGCCCTGAACGTCGTCCCCAAGGCCGGCTGGAAGAGCGTCTACGGCGTCGAGCCGCAGGTCGAGTACTCGATGTTCCTGGGCGACGGTCCGCTCGGGTACAACCTGAACGGCAAGTCGTTCCCCGCGACGCAGCCGATCGTCGCGAAGCAGGGCCAGTGGGTGCTGATCCACATGGCCAACGACGGGTCGCTGCTGCACCCGATGCACCTGCACGGGTACCACTTCACGGTGGTGGGAGAAGACGGCTTCCCGCTCGCCCGGGCGAACCGGTACCAGGCGGACACCCTCGTGGTGGCGCCCGGGTCTCGTTTCGACATCTTGTTCAAGGCGGTGTACCCGGGGGCGTGGGCGTTCCACTGCCACATCCTGCCGCACGCCGAGGGCCCCGACGGCATGTTCGGCATGGTGACCGCCGTCGTCGTGCAGTAGGCGACAACGAGGGGCCGGGAGCGCGCTCCCGGCCCCTCGGCTCGCGGTCCGAGGCTAGACGGGGAGCGTCGCGCGGATCGTGGTGCCCTCGCCGGTCACGCTCACGATAGTGAGGGTGCCTCCGAGACTCTCGACGCGCGCGCGGAGGTTGCCGAGCCCCATGCCCGCCGGCACGCCGTCGACGTCGAAGCCCACCCCGTCGTCGTCGATCTCGAGCTGGGCGCCGCCGTCGATCCGCCGGAGGGAGACCCGGCACGAGGTGGCCGAAGCATGCCGTCCGACGTTCGACAGCGCTTCGCGGGTCAGCTGGACGATGTCGGATGCGCGGCTGGCCAGCTCGCTCGCGACGTGCTCGTCCACGTCGACGATCGTGAGCACCTCGGTGCGTTCCTGGAATCCCGTCGCGAGCTCCTTCAGCGCCTGGTCGAGCTGGCGATCGGCGAGGATGCCCGGACGGAGCCCGAAGATGTAGTTGCGCAGGTCGCGGATCGCGCGATCGATGTCTTCGACCGACCCTTCGATCCGGCGCGCGATCTCGGAGTCGCGCACCATGCCCGCGGCGCCCTGCAGGCTCATCCCCACGGCGAAGAGCGATTGGATCACGCCGTCATGAAGCTCTTTCGCGATCCGCTCCCGTTCCTCGAGCAGCTCTAGCCTCGCGAGCTCTTGCTGGGCGAGCTGGGACTCCTCGATCAAACGGGCGTTCTCGATCGCGGCGCCTGCCTGCGTGGCGAGCACGACGAGCGCCGCCTCGTCCTCATCCGAGAACTCGGGCGCGCCCCGCTTCTCGGTCAGGTAGATGTTGCCGAAGATGTGTCCGAGCGCCGAGACCGGGGCGCCGAGGAACGATCGCATCGGCGGGTGGTTCGGCGGGAACCCGGCCGAGCGAGGGTCCGCTCCGATGTCGGGGATCCGCATCGGCCTGCGTTCCTCGATCAGGAGCCCGAGGATCCCTTCACCGACCGGGTGATGCCCGATCCGCGCCCGGGTCGCCTCGTCGATGCCTTGCGTGATGAATCGCTCGATGCGCGGAGCGGTCTCGCCCAGGACCCCGATCGCGCCGTAGGTGGCCGCGGTGAGATCGACCGCGAGGGCGACGATCCGGGTGAGGACGGCCTCGAGATCCAGCTCAGCGGCGAGCGCGAGGCCCGCCTCGATCAGCATGCGGTTGCGGTCGGATTCGGTCACCGGTTGGTCGGTCGCGGGCACGGCTGCAGCGTAGCGGCCGCGGCGGCCTCTCGCCATGCGACGGCCTCCGACGCAGGAAGGGCCTCGCGGGGGAGGGACCTCCGCCCCCTGGTGGCGGCGACGCGGCGGCCTACGGTGGGATGGGCGCGGGATCGCGCCCCCGGATGAGGAGGCAGCATGCGCACGGTGCGAGACGCGATGACGAGGACCGTAGCGACGGCGTCGGAGGACACGCCGTTCAAGCAGCTGGTGCGGATGATGCGCGAGCATCGGGTCAGCGCCGTGCCGGTGGTAGGGAGCCACGGCTCGATCGTGGGCGTGGTGTCCGAAGCCGATCTTCTGCTGAAGGAAGCGCCGGACGTCCGGGAGGCGCATGCCTTCGAAGGCAGGGTGCATCGGGAGGAGCGGCGCAAGTCCGAGGGGACGGTGGCGCGCGACCTGATGACGCACCCGGCGGTGACGGTCGGCCCCGACGTGCCGGTGACCGAGGCCGCCCGGCTGATGCACGAGCACCGCGTGAAGCGTCTCCCCGTGGTGGACGCCGAGGGCCGGATCGTCGGCGTGGTGTCGCGGGTCGACGTGCTCGCCGACTACCTCCGGGACGACGCCGAGATCCTCGACGACGTCCGGGCGATCCTCCGGCTGGAGTTGCTGCTCGAGCAGGACACGGTGACTGCGACCGTCGAGCAAGGGGTCGTGCGCCTCGACGGTGAAGTGGAACGCCGCACGCTCGTCCCCGCGATCTGGGATCGGATCCGCGCGGTCGAAGGCGTCGTGGGGGTCGACGAGCGGCTCACCTGGCAACTCGACGACACGCTGATCCCCGTCTCGCCTGTTCCCTGGGTAGGGTTCTGACGGCTCGCCGCGCTCAGACCTGGGCGCGGGCGGGTGGCGCCGAAGCCGCGGCAGCGTCGGGTGCCGGCGTCTCCACGGCATCGGACGTGAGTGCGCGCGTTGCGCGCTCGGGCGGGGCGGGCCGGGGTGCGCGGTAGCCGTACGACAGACCTCGGACGAGGACCAGGAAGACCACCAGCAGCCCGGTGAGGGCGTACATCGCCCACATCCACCATCGCTCGGTATCGGTGCCCGCGAAGACCCCGTGGGCGAGCGCGAGGGTGAAGGAGGGGACGGCCAGCAGGTGGATGCCCCGCCACACCTTGGTGCTCAACCGCTTGCGCACCCATGACGAGACCATGACGGCCACGACCGCGTACATCGCGATCACACCGGCGGCGATCGCGAGCGGGCGGAAGGTCGAGCGCATCGGCACGAGCAGATCGAGGATCTGGAAGGGCATGTACGCGTCGACCAGCAGGAATCCGAGGTGGACCACGAGCAGCACCAGCCCGGCGGTGGCCGTGAACTGATGGAACAGGTTCGCGGCCGGCTTGGAGACCCGCTTCGTGACAATGGACGTCGTGGCGATCAGTCCCCACGCCACCGACATGAACAGCATCAGGTAGGCGCCCACGCCTGCGGCCCGCAACAGGATCCACGTCGTCACGCCGCCACGCCCGCTTCCACACTCACGATCATGTCACCGGCCGGGGTGAGGAACACCCCCGGGACGGTCGCCGCCGCGTCGGGTCCCGACAGGAGCGCCCAGGTCGCGAGGACCTCGGCCTCCGCGCATGTCGGCGCCCAGACGGTCGCCTGCACGAGCGGGGCGTCTGCCGGGGCGCCGGTCATCGGATCGATCACGTGGTGCAGGCCGTCTCCCCAGGCTCTGCGCACGGTCGTCGAGGTGGCCAAGGCGCCCGTCGACAGACGCAGGCTGGCGAGCGCCGTCCCTCGCGTATACGGGTCCTCGACGGTGAGCTCGAGTGCCGGCGCGTCGCCGGCGATCCGAAGGTCCCCGCCGGCCGACACGAGCGCCCAGGCGAGCCCTGCGTCCACCGCCGCGTGGGCGGCGAGGTCGGCGGTCCATCCCTTGGCGATGCCGCCCAGGTCCAGGCCCACACCGCGAGGGAGCAAGATCTCGCCGTCGCGCAGCTCGATCTCTCGCCACCGGCCGCACGGGCGCGGGGGGTGCAGGGCGCCACGCGCGCCGGCCAGCACCTCGTCGAAGTCGCGGTCGTAGCCCGCAGCCACGATCGCCTCCAGCACCGCCGGGTCGAAGCGACCGTCGGTGGCCTCGGCCTGTCGAAGCGCCTCGGTCACCAGCGCCTCGAACCCGCGTGACACCCGGGTCCACCGGCCGGCCGCCTCGTTCACCTGGGTGAGCTCGCTGTCGCCGCGGAACCGCGAGAAACGGCGCTCCTCCCGCTCGAACACCGACCGGACCGCGTCGAGCGCAGCTCGCGTCCGGTCGGTGTTCGACGCGTAGAGGGAGATCTCGCTTCCCATCGCGCGGAAGTCGTGGCGGATGTTCATCGCGTCCTAGGACCCACTCGTGGGCGGAGGAGGTGGTGGCGGAGGTGGTGGCGCCGTCGTGCCGCCGCCACCCGAGCTCGACACCGTGCCGCTCGATCCCGATGAGGTGTACCCGCCGGAGACATAGGTGACCGGTGCGCTCGCCACGGGGTCGACGACCACGACCCGCCGGATCACTTGCCGGATGATCACCTTCTGCCGCTGGGGCTTGCGCCGGTGACGCGCCCCTTCCGAGCCCTGGGCCGGCTTGGGGGAAACCCCCAAGACGCCCAGGACCGAGAGGAACGTAGCGCCGCCGGTGACCCAGGCGACCGCGCGCACGCGGCCCCTGGACCAGCGGGCTCGGCGGGGGGCGTCAGTCGTCCGTGACACCCGAGCCACCACCGTCGTCGGAGGACTCGTCAGTGCTGCCCGGGTCCTCGCTCTCTACCTCGTCGTCTTCACCGCCGGAGTCGTCGCCGTACGAGCTGTCGCTCGACGAGTCGTCGCCGTACGAGCTGTCCGAGCTCGATCCGGAGCTCGATGACACGGTGCCCGACGAAGCCGCAGGCAGCGTCAGGACGGCGCCGGCCGGCGCCTGGCCCTTCTTGTGGACCGTGATCGTCTTCTTGGTGGTCTTGATGATCGGCTTGTTCTTCTTGTGGGACAGCTTGGACTGTGCCGAGCTGGCCTCAGGGCCGGTCATGCCGACCGCGACAGCGACGCCGCCCACCACCAGGGTGAGCACGAGGCCCGCTGCCACCATCATTGCGGAGCGCTTGTTCATGGTGCCTCCTCCTTCCGAGGAATCGTCCCGTCCTGGTGACCAAGGTAGGGGGGAGGGGGCAACGGGCCGGAAAACCGGCGGCCAAGGAGAAGTAAACCCCTTCCGGGCAGCGACGAACGACGGGCGGGGCCTACGCGACGTCGAGCGGCGCCGTGAGCACCGGGTCGGTCGTCGGCGCTCCGGGGCAGTCCGCCGGCTCCACGGTCACGGCCATCAGCTCGGTCGAGCCGATGTCGGCTTCGACGAAGGCGGCGAGGTTCCCCTGGGCGTCGGGCGCGACGCAGCCCCCCGAGACCGGCGTGTCGCCCTGGATCATCCAGATCTCGTACACGTGATCGGCACCAGGAGCGGGCAGGTCCGAGCCCCAGAAGATCGCCCCGGGCTCGCCGGGTGTGTAGGCCATGGACAGCGTGCCGGCATCGCCGTCGAACCGCACGATCGTCTGCGCGGGTCGGGCGCTCACCCCGGTGGTGCGGGCGCCCGGTCGCAAGGCCGTCGCGACGACGGCCACCACCGCGATCGCCGCCGCCACGGCAACGAACGTCCGCCATCCGCGCCCCGACCGTCGTGTGGCGAGCTCATCGGCGGGCGCGGCATCGGCGGGCGCGGCCTCGGCGGGCCCGTGCTCGTTCGCGCGTTCGACGGCCTCGTCACGCCCGGACGAGAGGATCCGGTCGGCCATGCCCGGGTCGACGGCCACCGGGTCCAGCGAGAACGCGAGCATGGCGGCGGTATCGGCCAGCTCGCGTTCGATCCGGCGACATTCCTCGCAGTCGCCGTGGGACGCCATCTCGGCCTCGAGCGCGGCGGCATCGGCGCCCTCGATTCCGCCCAGGACCCGGACCGCGAGCAGCTCCTCGATGCTTCCGTGATTCATCGTTCGATCCCCCCGAGGGCGGCACGCATCCGACGCATGCCGAGCAGGGTGCGGGACTTCACGGTGCCCAGCGGCAGGCCGGTGGCCTCGGCGATCTGCGACTGGGAGCGGCCGTCGAAGTACATCATCTCCAGGACCCGGCGCTGTTCCTCGGGAAGCTCGGCCAGGGCGGCCCGGACGGCCCGGCGCTCCTCGGGAAGGCCGATGGCCTGCACGACGTCGTCGGCATGGTCGGCCTGTTCCTGCGTGGCGTGAGGGATCGACGCCTCGGCGCGGCGCCGGTGCGCTTCTTCACGGCGCACGAGGTCGACCGCGCGATGATGCACGGTACCCATCAGCCACGACCGCACGGAACCCCGATCGCCGTCGTATCCGGCCGGATCCTTCCAGACGGCCATGAATGCCTCTTGCACGATCTCCTCCGCGAGGTGCGCTTGGCGGACGACCCGCAACGCAAGGGCTTTGGCCGAAGGCGCGTAGCGGTCGAACAGACCGCGGAACGCGTCCTCGTCGCCGTGTTGCAGGCGCGCGAGGAGCTCGCGGTCGCGAGCCTCGGACAGATCAACTGTGCCCAAGGGCTCGCTCCGTGCGGGTTCCAGCATGGCGAGCATCACGACCTGCGACAGCTCCTGCCGAGCGGGCTTCTCTTGGCAGGTATTCGCAGCCCATCAGGCGTCGGATGACTCCGGATGGCCCGTGAGCCTTCGTCCGGCCGTCTGCAGGATCGACTCGAGCGGATCCGGGTGCTCGGGGTCGTACAGGGCGCTGCCAACCGCGAGCGAGAGCTGTCGCGGGTTCTCGCGCTTCGCGTCGTGGACCGCGATCGCCTCGACGAGCCGGGAGAGCACGAGCGTCTCGGCGCCGGCCGCGTGACCCGTGAGCAGGACGCAGAAGGTGTCGGCCGCGATCCGGGACGGGACGTCGGAGTCGCGGACCGCCTCGAGCAAGACCTCGGCGGCGTCGCGCGCCATCCCGTCGGCTTCCTCGGGCTCGCCGGCCGCCATCGCGGCGACGACGCCTTCGAGCCGCACGAACAGGAACACCACGGGCAGCTTCGCGCGGTCGGCCATCTTCAGGTGGTGCTCCGCGATCGGGGCGAAGCCTCGGAGGTTCAGGAGCCCCGTCGCGGGATCGGCGGTGGCGAGTTCCCGGTACAGGCGCCGGTGGGCGACGGCGTAGCGCACGGCCCGCGGCAGGAGCCCCGTCGGGATCGCGCCGGACACGAGATGGTCCTCGGCGCCGGCGTGCATCGCGATCGAGCCGTCGGCCTCGTGGTCGGCGTCGGTCACGACGATCACGGCGGCATCGGGCGCCCCGGCGCGCAGGCGCCCGAGCAGCTCGAGCGGGGGCGTGCCGGCCAGCGTGACCACCACCGCATCGACCCGATCCGGGAGCTCGCCGAGCACCTCGGCGCGCTCCACGGTGAAGCCGTCCTCGGTGGCCAGCTCGTCCGCCAGGGCGTTCTCGAGCCCCACGAGCAGCACCGTTACGTCGTCTCGCACCATCTGTCCTTTCCGGGTCTGTGGCGCGATTATGCCATCCCCGGCGATGCAGCCCGCCGTCGGGCGCGGTCGGGCACCGTGCGGAGCCGCCACAGGAACGCCACGCGGCCGAACGCCGAGGGCTCCGGGTCCGCCGGTAGGCTGTGAGGCGATGTCCGATCAGACGCCCACCGGCCCCCACGTGCACGGGCGCGCCACGCGCTGGTTCGTCGCGGTGTCGGCACTTCTTTCGATCGTGATCGCCAGCGGGAGCGGCTACGGGTTCGCCCAGTACCTGGCCGCCAAGCATGAGGACCAGTGCGACTGGGCGGGCTGCACGCCGGGCCAGACCCCGAGCTCTCAACCCACCGGCGCCGACGCTCCGGTCGGCCCCTGCGCCGACGATATCTGCAACTACCTCTTGCTCGGCAGCGACTCCCGGAAGGGTCTGACCCAGGCGGAGATCGATCAGTTCGGCACCGACGCCGCGATCGGCGGTGAGAATCGCGCCGACACGATCATGGTCGTGCACACCGACCCGAACCTGCAGAAGGCGATCATCGTCTCGTTCCCGCGCGACCTGTGGGTGAACATCCCCGGCCACGGGTACGACAAGATCAACGCCGCGTTCGAGGGAGGGATCGAGGGCGGCGGACCCCTCCTGGTCGCCAAGACGATCCACGCCCTCAGCGGGCTGAAGATCAACCATTACCTGTATGTGGACCTGGCGGGATTCCAAGGAGTGGTGGAGACCCTCGGCGGCGTCGACATGTGTATCTCGGGCGAGAACGTGAATACGCCCGGGTACGTGCAGGGCGAGTCGGGCACCGTCTACTACCCCGAGCCCGGCTACATCGCGGACCCGTACACGGGGCTGCACATCAAGCCGGGCTGCCAGACCCTCCCGCCGGACCAGGCGCTCGCGTACGTCCGAGCCCGCCACCTGAAGTGCGACGCGGCCGCGCCCGACTTCTACCGGATCGCCCGCCAGCAGCAGTTCATGCGGTCGCTGATCACGAAGCTCCTGCAGCCCGACGAGCTGCTGAAGCTCCCGGGGCGGATCCGCCCGATCCTGTCGAACATGAAGCGCGACCCCGAGTTGAACCCGGCCGACCTCGCGTATCTCGTGGGCCAGCTTCGTGGGATCAGCACCGGAGCGGCGGAGTTCCGTGCGGTGCCCGGGTACGGCGCGTTCGAGGGCGGGCTCTCGGTCGTGAAGATGGACCCCGCGGCGAACCAGATCTTCCGGGCGATCCGCGACGGCAGGCCGCTCGGCGACGCCGGCACGCAGCTCGTGAACACCCCGCCGTCGGAGGCCAACGTCGTGGCGCCGGTGGTGGACCACTTGTCGGGCGGCAAGGTGAACGGCGTGGAGCAGATCCTCGCCGATGCAGGGTTCGACGTGGCCGCGGGGATCGTCGCCTACGACGCGTACGGTGCGACCGTGACCGGCAGTTGGATCGCCTATGCGCCCGGCCACCAGGTCGAGGCCGAGGTCGTGAAGAAGTATTTCCCCACGCTCGAGTTGAAAGAGGTCAAGGGCCTGCCCGACCCCGTGGCGGTCTTCGTGACCTCGGCGTACAAGCCGGCGCCGGTGGGCAGCGGCGCGCCCCTGGACTGCCCGAGCGCCTGACATGCGCGCGCTGGTCCTGGCCGGAGGTGAAGGGTCGCGGCTCCGGCCCATCACGCACACGAGCGCGAAGCAGCTGATCCCGATCGCGGGGACGCCGATCCTGTTCCACGCGTTGCAGGCGATCGCCGCCGCGGGGATCACGGAGGTGGGTATCGTCGTGGGAAGCACGGCCGACGAGGTCCGCGCCGCGGTCGGCGAAGGCGGGCGCTGGGGCCTCGAGGTCACCTACATCGAGCAGGAGGCGCCCCTCGGACTCGCGCACGCCGTGATGGCGGCGGGCGACTTCGTGCGCGGCGAGCCGTTCCTGATGTACCTGGGCGACAACGTGCTGCTCGAGGGCGTCTCGCGGTTCGTCGAGGGGTTCGAGCGCACCCGGCCCGACGCGCAGATCCTGCTCACCCGGGTGGCCGAGCCCGAGCACTTCGGCGTGGCGGTGCTCGAGGGCGACCGCGTCGTGCGCCTGGTCGAGAAGCCGAAGCAGTTCGTGTCCGACATCGCGCTCGTGGGCGTGTACCTGTTCGACGATTCGATCCTGGAGGCGTGCGCGACGCTCTCGCCGTCGTGGCGCGGCGAGTACGAGATCACCGAGGCGATCCAGTGGCTGATCGACACCGGCAAGACCGTGCGCGCCGAGATGGTCGGTGGCTACTGGAAGGACACCGGCCGTCCCGAGGACCTGCTCGAGGCGAACCGCATGATGCTCGCGACGCTGGAGTCCTCGATCGCGGGCGAGGTCGACGACGCAACCTCGATCGAAGGCGTCGCGGTCGTCGCGGCCGGCGCGCGCGTGGCCGGCAGCACCCTGCGTGGCCCGGTCGTGATCGGCCCGGGCGCCTCCATCACGTCGTCGACGATCGGGCCGAACGTGTCGATCGAGGAGGACTGTGTGATCGAGGCGAGCACGCTCGAGGACTCGATCGTGATGGAACGCTGTCACATCGAGGGTGTACGCGGCCTCACGGGCTCGATCCTCGGGCGCGACGTCGTGGTGCGCCATTCGGGCACCCGCGGCGAGCGGCGGCTCACGGTCGGCGACCAGAGTCGCGTCGACCTGGACTGAGCGGCGCCGGCCCCGACGCCCGGCGCGCGCGACTCGGGTAGGGTCGGCGCCATGCGAGCCGTCATCGACGCGCGCCCCGCGCTCGACCCCCGCCGGACGGGCGTAGGCGTCTACACGCAGCAACTGATCCGCCACCTTCCCCACGCGGATCCCGGGTCCGAGTACGTGGCCTGGTACCTGCACGCGAAGGGTCTGTTCCGCCCCAAGTCGTTCTTCGCCGGCGTGGCGGCATCGAACCTGACCGAGAAGGCCGCGCGGTTCCCCGCGCGGGTCTTCGGCCCCCTGTCCTCCCGGCTGGGCGTGCCACGGATCGAGTGGTCGGTCTCGTTCGACGTCCTGCTCGCCACGAACTTCCTGCCGCCCGCCACGCATCGGCCCGGCGTCGTGATGGTGGTGCACGACCTCGCGTACGAGCATCTGCCCGATACCGCCCCGCACATGAACGACCGGTGGCGCCGCGCGTTCGACCGATGGCTCACCCGGGCCGCCGGCGTGATCGTGCCGTCGTCATCGACGAAGGACGACCTGATCGCGCGACATCCCGTGGACCCGGACCGGGTGTGGGTGACGCCGCTCGGCGTCGACGCGGCGCAGTTCGCGCCCGCGCCCGAGGACGCGATCGCGGCCGTGCGGCGCAAGTTCGGCGTCGACGGGCCGTACGCCCTCTTCGTCGGTGGGATCGAGCCGCGCAAGAACCTGGATGCGCTCGTGCAGGCCTTCGCGATGCTCGAGCCGGGGACGCGGCTCGTGATCGCGGGGGGACCGGTGCGCTGGGACCCTGGAGCGAGCGACCGGCTCGACGCGACGATCGCCGGCCTGGCGCCGGCGGCACGCGCCCGGATCGTGCGCACCGGCTACGTGGGCGACAAGGACAAGGTGGCGCTCCTCACCGGCGCGACCCTCCTCGCGTACCCCTCGCTGTACGAGGGCTTCGGGTTCCCGGTGCTGGAGGCCTTCGCCGCGGGGATCCCGGTGCTCACGTCGAACGTCTCGTCGCTGCCGGAGGTCGCGGGTGAGGCGGCGGTCACGGTCGACCCCTCCGACGCGAAGACGATCGCCGACGGCCTCGCGCAGCTCTTCGACGACGGGGACCTGCGCGCGATGCTCGCCGCCAAAGGGGTCACGCGCGCGGCGAAGTTCACCTGGGAGGCCACCGCCAAGGCGACGGCGGACGCCCTGCATCGGGCTCACGACCTGACCGCCGGGTAGACTCCCGCCCGTCCCCGGCACCCGCGCGAGGTTCCGTCATGGCCACCCACACGCACGTGCTCGTCACCGGCGGGGCCGGCTTCATCGGCTCGCACCTGGTCGATGCGCTCCTCGCCGATCCCGGCACGCGCGTGAGCGTCCTCGACAAGCTGACGTACGCGGGCTCGCGCGCGAACCTATCGGCGCACGAAGGCGACGACCGGCTCAGGTTCGTGCACGGCGACATCGTCGACGCGGCGCTCGTCGGGCCGCTCGTGGCTGATGCCGATCGCGTGGTGCACGCCGCGGCCGAGACGCACGTCGACCGTTCGATCAGTGGCCCCGCCGCGTTCGTGCTGACGAACGTCGTGGGCACCCAGGTCGTCCTGGACGCGTGCCGCGCGCACGATCGTCCGTTGCTGCTCGTCTCGACCGACGAGGTGTACGGCCAGAACGAGCCGGGTGGGAGGTTCGGCGAGGACGACCCGATCCGACCGAGGAGTCCCTACGCCGCGAGCAAGGCGGCCGCCGAGCTGCTGGCCCGGTCGTACGGGATCACCTACGGCCTGCCGGTCTGGATCGTCCGCGGGACGAACGCGTTCGGGCCCCGGCAGAACCCGGAGAAGGCGATCCCGGTCTTCACGACGGCCGCGCTCGACGGCCGCCCCGTGCCGGTCTACGGGCAAGGGCTGCAGTCCAGGGAATGGCTCTACGTGACCGACTGGGCTAGCGCGTGCGTCGCCGCCTTGCGGCACGGCGAGCCCGGCGACGTCTTCAACATCGGCGACGGCTTCGAGCTGTCGAACATCGAGCTCGCGCGCAGGATCTGCCGCCTCGCGGGCGCGGACGAGTCGCTCGTGACGTTCGTCGAGGACCGCCCCGGCCACGATCTGCGCTACGGGGTGACGAGCGACCGGTTGCGCGAGCTCGGATGGGCGCCCGAGATCTCGTTCGACGACGGGCTCGCGCGCACCGTCGAGTGGTACCGCGGTCATCGCGACTGGGTCGAGACGATGCGGGCTGAGGACGTCCGATGAGGCTCGTCGTCACTGGGGCCGGCGGGGGACTCGGCCGCGCGTTCGTCGCCGCCGTGCCAGCCCACCACCAGGTGCATGCGTTCGATCACGCGGCGCTCGACGTCGGCGACCACGACATGGTGCGCCGAACCGTCGAGCCGCTCGCTCCCGACGCGATCGTGAACTGCGCGGCGTACACCCAGGTCGACGGGAACGAGACCGACCCGGCCCGGGCCGCGCGCGACAACGCGATGGGTCCCCAACACCTCGCGCTCGCGGCGCGCGCCTGCGGGGCCGCCGTGCTGCACGTCTCGACCGACTACGTCTTCGACGGCGCCAAGGGTGAGCCCTACGACGAGCTCGACGAGCCGGCGCCGATCTCGGTGTACGGCCGCGCGAAGCTCGCGGGGGAGCGGAACGTGGTCGCGCTCTGTCCCGACCATCTGATCGTCCGCGTCGGGTACGTGTACGGCGGGGGGGCGGACTACCTGACCGGCGCCGTGCGGGCGCTCGCAGACGGTCGCGAGGCCGGCGGCCTCACCGACCGCGTCGGCACGCCCACGTTCGTCGGGCACATCGCCGAACGGCTGCTTCCGCTGCTCCTGACCCGGCGGTGGGGGACCTATCACCTCGCCGCCCCGGAACCGGCCACGTGGTTCGAGGTGCTCAACCGCGCGAAGGCGCTTGCCGGTCTTGCGGGCGGGGTGCGCCCGCAGACGGCCGACGAGCTGGGACTCCCGGCGCCGCGCCCCGCCTACTCGGCGCTCACCAGCCGGTACCTGCCCCACATGGACGGCATCACGCCCGTGCCAGGGCTCGACGCGGGGCTCTCAGCCTTCGTTGCTACCCTTCCACCCATATGAGATCGGCCCGCCCGCGCGTCGTCGCGCTCCTCGCAGTCCTCACCGCGTTCGCGTTGATCGCGGTCGCCTGTACGAAGGACGACAGCAGCGGCGGGGGCCGGTCTGCGACCCCCGTTGCCAGTCGGGCGCCCGACGTGTCCGGCACGCCCACGGTCGTTACCGACCCGCTCCCCGGCGCGATCGACGTCTCCACGATCCAGACCCAGACGCCGATCAAGCACGTGGTCTTCCTGATCATGGAGAACCGCAGCTTCGACAACATCTTCGGCCGCTTCCCGGGCGCGAACGGCGCGACGACGGGCATGGACCGCGGGGTCGAGCGGCCGCTCACACGTGCCCCGCTCCAGCGCGCCCACGACATCCCGCACTGCTACAACTGCAACGTCGCCTCGATCGACGGCGGCCTGATGGACGGCTTCAACCAGACCGAGAACGCCGACAAGTACGCGTACACGCAGTTCCGTAAGGATCAGATCACGGCCTACTGGAACTGGGCGCAGCAGTACGCGATCTCGGACAACTTCTTCGCGTCGGCGACCGGTCCGTCGTTCCCGAACCACCTCTACACGATCGCGGCGCAGTCGGGCGGCGCGCTCGACAACCCGAGCCAGCCGTTCTCGTCGCTCCGCGACCAACAGGAGCAGGGCTTCGCGAAGTCGTGGGGCTGCGACATCGCTCAGCCCGGCGGCTACGTCGAGATCGTCGACCCCGAGGGCGACCTCGTGAAGGTCGACCCCTGCTTCGACTTCGCGACCGAAGGGGACCTGCTGCGCAACAAGGACATCCCGTGGGCGTACTACTCGGCCACCAACACCCAGCTCGGCTACATCTGGTCGGCGTACTCGGCGATCGGGCGCTACCGCAACAACGAGAAGCTGTGGACCCAGTACATGCGCCCGGTCGACGACGTCGTTCGCGACATCAAGGCCGACCGCCTGCCGGCGGTCACGTGGATCACGCCGCGGTTCCAACTCTCGCAGCACCCCGAGTACAACTTCTGCCACGGCCAGAACTGGACCATCTCGGTGATCGACGCCATCATGAAGAGCCCGATGTGGGAGGACACCGCGATCTTCCTGACGTGGGACGACTTCGGTGGCTTCTACGACCACGTGCCGCCGGTGCGACTCGACAAGTTCGGCCTCGGGATCCGGGTACCGATGGTCACGATCAGTCCCTATGCGAAGCAGGGCTACGTCGACGGCACTCTCGGCGAGTTCTCGAGCGTGCTGCGATTCATCGAGAACAACTGGGGTCTCTCGCAGCTGACGCGCCGCGACCGCATCGCGAACGATATGTCGTACAACTTCGACTTCACGCAGGCGCCGCGTGAGCCCACCCCGCAGCCGCTGCGCACCGACTGCAAGGGTTCGATCTGGGACGCTCCGCCGCCCGAGTGACGCGCCGCGGCCCGCTCGTCGCCGCGAGCGTCGCGATCCTGGCCGGGCTGGTGGCGGCCGCATGCACGGGCGCGCCGACGGAGCCCGAGCCCGCGGCCCCCAGCGCCGCCGCGACCTCCCCGAGCCCGGTGGTGAGCTCGCCGTCCGATGCGACCGTCGTGGACGCGTCCGCGTTCTCCACGCGCTGGCCGATCAAGCACGTGGTCTTCCTGATCAAAGAGAACCGCACCTTCGACAACCTGTTCGGCCGGTTCCCCGGGGCGAACGGCGCGATGACCGGGATGGACCACGGTGTCCGGCGGCCCCTGACCCGGGGTACCGATCAGGCGACCTACGAGGACATCCCGCACTGCTACGAGTGCGCGCTCGCCGCCTGGAACGGCGGCGCGATGGACGGCTTCAACCAGACCGAGGCGGCCGACCGTTGGGCGTACACGCAGCTCCACAAAGGCCAGCTCCCGAACTACTGGACGTGGGCGAGGTCGAACGTGCTCTTCGACCGCGTGTTCGCGAGCGCCCAGGGGCCCTCGTTCCCGAACCACCTCTATACGATCGCGGCGCAGTCGGGCGGCGCGCACGACAACCCCCGGCGCACGCCCGGTCTCGGGTCGCTCACCTTCGGATGCGACGCCCCGGCCGAGCAGCTCGTGGCGGTCGTCGACTCCGAGGGCGTCACGAAGATGGTCCCGCCGTGCTTCGACTTCCTCACCGAGGGTGACCTGTTGCGACGCGCCGGGATCCCCTGGTCGTACTACGCGGCGCAGGAGGACCAGAAGGGCTACATCTGGTCGGCGTACAGCGCGATCCGCCGCTACCGCGAGCACCCGAAGGTCTGGCAGCAGCACATGTTCCCGGTGGACCGCGTCGTCGACGACATCCGTGCCGGGAAGCTCCCGCCCGTCACGTGGATCACGCCACGGTTCGAGCTGAGCGAGCACCCCGAGTACAACTTCTGCCACGGCGAGAACTGGTCCACGAAGGTGATCGACGCGATCATGCGGAGCCCGATGTGGAAGGACACAGCGATCTTCGTGACGTGGGACGACTACGGCGGCTTCTACGACCACGTGCCGCCGCCGCAGGTCGACGACTTCGGCTTCGGCATCAGGGTCCCGATGATGGTGATCTCGCCCTACGCGGTCGACGGGAAGGTCTCGCACGAGCTGGGGGAGTTCTCGAGCGTGCTGCGCTTCATCGAGGACAACTGGGGCCTCACGAAGCTCACGCGCCGCGATCGCGACGCCACCCCGATGCTGAGCGCGTTCGACTTCGCGCAGGCGCCCCGTGCGCCGCAGCCGCTGCCGCTCCGCGACGACTGTGAGGGGCCGGTCTTCTTCGAACCGGAGCCGTGATGGAGGTTCTGTCGGCGACCACCGACGAGCTCGGTCCCCAGCGCGCCTCGGCGATCCGCGCGATGCTCGTCGGCGCCTGGACCGCGAAGGAGGACGCCTTCACCGACACCGACTGGCTGAGTGCGACCGGTGGCACGCACCTGTGGCTCGAGGACGACGACGGCACGATCGTGTCGCACGCGTCGGTGGTGGACCGCGTGCTCGAGACCGGCGGTCGGTCGCTCGCGACCGGGTACATCGAGGCGGTGGCGACCGCGCCGGCGTTTCGGCTGCGGGGTCACGCGAGCAGGGTGATGAGGGCGGTGGGGGAGCTCCTGGATACGCGGTATGAGCTGGGCGCGCTCGACACGGGGGACCTCGGGTTCTACGTGCGGCTCGGCTGGCTTCCGTGGGAGGGTCCGACGATGGTGCGTACCGAGCGGGGCGTGATCGGCACGCCCGAGGAGGATGGTTCGGTGATGGTGCGCAGGACGCCCGGGACGCCGGAGGTGGACCTGGGTGCGCCGATCAGCTGCGACTGGCGCCCGGGCGACGTGTGGTGACGGCCGTCGGCGCCCAACTCGACGCACGTGGCGCCACCACAGATCCGCCATAGCCCGGTGCTACGCTCGCCCGCGATGAGCCCCGAGACGGATGCGACCCAGGAGAGCCGAGCCTTCCAGGAGCTGGCACGCGAGCTGTACTGGGCCCAGGAGCGCGCCTCGCGCGCGCGCATGGACACGCCCGAGATCCGCGACCGGCTCCACGATCTCGCCGCGCAGCTCCGCGCCGACGAGAAGGTGATCATCCCGCACGGGGAGGGCAACTTGGCCTCGCCCTCGCGGTGGCGCCGGCAGATGAAGTTCCGCCTGTTCCGGCTGATGCGCCCGATCTCGTGGCGCTACGATCGGCTGATCGCCGACGACGCCGAGCTCACCACGAGCCTCGCCGAGCGCCTGATGGCCGCGGAGGCCGAGATCGCGCGCCTTCGGGCCCAGCTCGAGGGCGCCGACGAGGCACCCCGCCCGTGAGGGTCGCCGTCGTCCATCCGCAGACCGCCTTCGTCCGGGGCGGGGCCGAGACCCACGCCGAGGCGCTCGTCCGCGCGCTGGAGGCCGCCGGTCACGACGCCGACCTCGTGCAGATCGCCGGCAAGTGGTACCCGGCGAGCCAGCTCGCGCACCAGATGGCGGTCTGGCGCAGCTTCGACATCACCGAGTCCAACGGCCTGAAGGTCGACGCCGTGATCGCGCTGAAGTTCCCCGCGTACCTGATCGAGCACGAGCGCAAGATCGTCTGGCTGATCCATCAGCACCGCACCGCGTACGAGCTGTGGGACCATCCGGAGTTCGCCGACCTCTCGCGCCAGGACGACGGCGCCGGCGTCCGCGACATGGTGTGGAACGCCGACCGGCTCGCGCTGAACGAGGCCAAGCGCGTCTTCACGAACTCGAAGAACGTCAAGGAACGGCTGTGGTCGTCGCTGCGGATCCCGTCCGAGCACCTGTATCACGCGTCGGGGGTGACCGAGCACCTCCTCGATCAGCCCGCCGGCCCGTACGGCGACTACCTGCTCTTCCCGAGCCGGATGGAGAGCCTGAAGCGCCAGTCGCTCGTGATCGACGCGATGACGCACGTGCGCTCCGACGTGAAGCTCGTGCTCGTGGGGCGCGGTCCCGACGAGCCGCAACTCCGCGAGCGCGTGGACAAGCTCGGCCTGAAGGACAGGGTGCGCTTCGAGATCGGCGTGAGCGACGACCGGCTCCACCAGCTCTACCTGGGCGCGCTCGGCGTGTACTTCGGTCCGTTCGACGAGGACTACGGCTACGTCACGCTCGAGGGGTTCGCGGCCGAACGGCCGGTCGTCACGCTCACCGACAGCGGCGGCCCGCTCGAGTTCGTGGCCGACGGCGAGACGGGGTTCGTCTGCGCGCCCGAGCCCAAGGCGATCGCCGAGGCGTTCGACCGGCTGCAGCGCGACCACGACCTGGCGTCCCGGATGGGCAAGGCCGGGAACGCCTTCGTCCGGGCCGAGGTGCCGCGCTGGCCCGACGTCGTCGCGCGGCTGCTGGACTGATGCTGCGCTCGGTCGCTCGGACGCTCACCGGCCGGGGCGCGATGCCCGCGGCCCCGGGTGCCACGGGCGAGCTCGTCTTCGCCGGGCCGCTCCCGCCCGCGCCGACCGGCATCGCGACGTACGACCGCGCGGTGCTCGACGGCCTCGAGCGGATCGGGTTCATGGACCGCCACCGCATGGACGTCCTGTGGCCGATCGAGCCGAAGGACACGCCCAAGCTCCCCGGCTACCGGCTCGGCATCTTCCAGCTGGGCAACAACGTGGAGTTCCACCTCGAGATCTACCGCGCCGCGTTCCTGACGCCGGCGCTCGTCGTGCTGCACGACCTCGCGCTCGACGACTTCGTGCGCGGCCTGAAGACCCTCGGTGAGCCGCTCGGGTACATGGCGGCGCGCGAGGCCGCGGCGCAACGCAGGAACCTGACCTCGCCCGACGTGGTGCGGAACGAACCGCTCCGCGACCCTTGGTGCGCGCACGTGGCGCGGCGCGCCCGCGGGATCGTCGTGCACGCCGAGTTCGGCAAGCGCTACCTCGAGGAGCTCGGCTGCCGCACCCCGGTCTTCGTGGTGCCGCACCCGGTCGTCGAGACGCCCGCCGCGATGGCGAAGGGGGAGGCCCGCGGCCGCGAGCTGCGGGCGGCGCTCACGTCGCGCGGCGGCGCCAAGGTGATCGTGGCGCCCGGCGACCTGAACGAGGCGAAGCGCCTCGACGCCCTGCTCGAGGCGGCACAGCAACTCCGCGACGACGTGCACGTGGCGCTCGTGGGGCGGCGGATCAGCGGGTACGACATCGACCGCGTGATCGAGGAGCGCCGGCTGGGCGACCGCGTGACGCTCGCGCCCGATGTCAGCGACGACGACTTCCGCGGGTGGCTGTTCGCCGCCGACGTGATCGTCGACCTGCGGTTCCCGCACCGGGGCGAGGTGAGCGGGTCGCTCGCGCGCGCGATGCAGGCCGGCCGCCCCGCGATCGTGAGCGCCACCGGCACCTACCTGGACGCGCCCGACGGCGCCGTGCTGCGCGTGGCCGCCGGACCGACGAGTCCCGGTGAGCTCGCGACGCGCCTGCGCACGCTCCTGGACGACGTCGACCTGCGTGCCCGCATGGGCGCCGCCGCGAAGGCCCACATCGAGACCCAGCGCACCTCGGAGGCCACCGCGCACGGGTACGTGCAGGCGATCGAGGCCACGCTCGCGCTCGTCGGTGACCCCGCGCACAAGGCGATGGCGATCTGGGGCAAGGCGCTCGCCGACATGGGCGTGACCGAGGAGCGCGTCGCGGCCGGCACCGGGCTCGCCTACGCCCGGGCGCTCGAGACCTTCCGTGGAACGCCACCGGAACGCCACGGGAACTGAGCGACCGCGTTGCTACACTCAACCGCACCCCGCTGACCAGCGCTTTTCGGCGCGCCGCGAGGCGCCACGACCCCGATCCAGGAGCCGGACCCATCGCCGCGATCGACCTGACCGAACGGACCTCCGAGGCCCCGAGCCTGCGGGTGCGCACGCGCCTGCGCGAGCTGTGGGCCTACCGCGAGATCCTGCTGAACCTGGTCCGCAAGGAGCTCAAGGTCAAGTACACGGCGTCGGTGCTGGGCGCCGTCTGGTCGCTGCTGAACCCGGTCGTGTTCCTCGCGGTCTTCTCGTTCGTCGTGAAGGTCCTCGGGAACTCGATCCCGGACTTCCCGGTGTTCCTGCTCTCGGGGCTGCTCGCCTGGAACCTGTTCTCCGCGGCGCTCCTGCAGGGCTCACGGTCGGTGATCGACAACGCGAACCTCGTGAAGAAGGTCGCGTTCCCGCGCGAGATCCTGCCGCTGTCCTCCGTGGGCGTGGCCCTCGTCGACTTCGTGCTGCAGTCGTCGGTCCTGCTGCTCTTCGTCTTCGTGTCGGGGCACGGTCTCGGCGCGGCGGCGCTGGTGCTCTACCCGCTCTCGATCCTCACGGTGCTCGTGTTCACGGTGGCGGCCGTGTTCTGGGCGTCGGCCCTGAACGTGCGCTACCGCGACGTCGGTCACCTGCTGAACCTGGGGCTCCTGGTCTGGTTCTGGCTGACTCCGATCGTGTATCAGGCCGCGCTGGTGCAGCGCTACTTCACGAACCGGGGCACCCCCGGCCTGTGGAACCTCTATCTACTGAACCCGCTCGCGCCGATCGTGCTCGGGTTCCAGCGGGCGCTGTACGGGAACCCGATGCCGAACGGGACGCAGGTGCTGCCCGACGTCAGCGTGGCCTGGAACGCCGGCGTGCTCGGGATCGTGCTCGCGGTCTCCACGGTGCTGCTGTACTTCACGTGGCGGCTCTTCTTCCGGATGTCGGGCGACTTCGCGGAGGAGCTGTGACCGCGGCGATCCAGGTCGAGGGCGTCTCGAAGTCGTTCAAGCTCTTCCGGGAGCGGCCCACCTCGGTGAAACAGCGCCTGCTGGTGACCCGGTCCAAGGCCGAGGACTTCTGGGCGCTCCGCGATATCGGGTTCGAGATCGAGCAGGGGTCCTCGATCGGTCTCATCGGGCACAACGGCTCGGGGAAGACCACCCTGCTCAAGTGCATCGCGGGGATCCTGCGGCCCACCACGGGCACGATCCGGCTCCGCGGCCGGATGGCGGCCCTCCTCGAGCTGGGCGCCGGCTTCCACCCCGAGCTCACCGGCCGCGAGAACGTCTATCTGAACGCCTCGTTCCTCGGCCTGTCGAAGCGCGACACCGACCGCGTCTACGACGACATCGTGGGCTTCGCCGAGCTCGAGGAGTTCATGGACAACCAGGTGAAGTTCTACAGCTCGGGCATGCTCGTACGGCTCGGCTTCGCGGTGGCCGTGCACGTCGACCCCGAGGTGCTCCTGATCGACGAGGTGCTGGCGGTCGGCGACGAGTCGTTCCAGCAGCGATGCATCGACCGCGTGCGTCAGTTCCAGACCGACGGACGCACGATCGTGCTCGTCACGCACGCGCTCGACACCGTGGTCGACGTCTGCGACCGGGCGGTGATGCTTGACCACGGGAACCTCCACATGGACGGCAGCCCGGCCGACGTCGTGCGCGAGCTCCGCTACCGGTTGCTCTCGCGCGACCCCGGGTTCGTGGCCGAAGAGGGCTCGAAGGACGTCGAGATCTCCTCCGTCGCGTTCGACTCGGGCGGCGACGGCAACGGCACGGTGTGGCCGGGCGCCGAGCTCACGATCACCATCGACGTGAAGGCGAACCGCCCCGTGCCCGATCTCGATGCGTCGTTCCAGGTGGTGTCGGCCGCCACGAACCACGCCGTGGTGGACGGCCGCACGTCTGCGATGGGCCTCGGCATCGGGCCGGTCGAGGGCAAGAAGCGGATCCGGTTCCGGGTGCCGGCCGCCGAATGGGTGGGCGGCAAGTACTTCGTCACGATCGGCCTCGAGTCGCTCGACGGCCGCCCGTTCCACATCCAGACCCAGCGCTACCTCCTGCAGGTGCCCGAGGAAGCCCGCATCTCCAAGCCCCTGGGCGTCGTGCCCGACGCCGCCGTGGAGGACCTGTGAACCCCCAGTACCCGGCCACCGACCCCGAGGCCCACGAGGCCCTGGCGCACGAACGCCGGGCCCACGACCACGAGAGGAAGAGCATCGGCATGCTGATCGGCTTGATCCTGCTGTCGGTGGGCTTCGCAGCCCTCGCGCAGCTCACCCTGAAGCACGGCATGAACCAGGTGACCGCGGCCAGCGGCACCGCGCAGCTGAACGCGTCGTCCCTGAAGGGCATCGTCACGAACGTGTCGGTGATCGGCGGGCTGGCGATCTTCGGTGTGTCGGCGTTCGTCTGGCTGCTCGTGCTCTCGCGTGCCTCACTGTCGTTCGCCTACCCGTTCGCGTCGCTCTCGTACCTGCTGATCGTGCTCGCCGACCGGTTCGTGCTGCAGGAGCAGATCCCGCCGC
Source organism: Actinomycetes bacterium (assembly GCA_031364965.1). Classification (GTDB taxonomy): domain Bacteria; phylum Actinomycetota; class UBA4738; order UBA4738; family HRBIN12; genus JAOUEA01. The sequence continues at coordinate 39,546 of JANLXF010000182.1, forward strand.
TGCGCTGGGCCGGGGTGGGCTTCATCATGCTCGGCATCGTGCTCGTGGCGCAGACCCCTCACACCTCGGCGTGAGCGACCTCGCGGCGGCCGAGCTGGCAGTCGTCATCGTCAACTTCAACACCGGCGCGTACCTCGAGCGCTGCCTCGGCTCCCTCGAGCGGCATCGCGGCGACATCGCGATCGACGTGCTCGTGATCGACAACGCCTCGCACGACGGCAGCCACACGGCCGCGGTGGCCGCCCACCCGTGGGCCCGCCTGATCGAGAACCCGACGAACATCTACCTCTCGCCCGCCTGGAACCAGGGACTCCGCGAGACGACCGCGCCCTTCGTGCTCTTGCTGAACCCCGACGTCGAGTGGTGGCGCGGCACGCTCGCCGACCTGGTGGCCGTCGCCAAGGCGAATCCTCGCGCGGGGATGGTCGGCCCCATGGTGCGCAACTCCGACGGCTCGATCTACGAGAGCGGCCGGGTGCTCCCACGGGTGACCGACGCCCTGGGCCACGCCTTCCTCGGCACGCTTCGGCCCCAGAACTCCTTCACCCGGCGCTACCACCTGAACGGGTGGGACCGCACCAGCGAGCGCACGGTCGACTGGGTCTCGGGGTGCTGCATGCTCGTGCCGCGCGAGGCGTTCGACAAGGTCGGGCCACTCGACGAGGGGTTCCTGCTGTACGGCGAGGAACTCGATCTCGCGACACGGCTCGGCGAGGCCGGCCGCTCCGTGATCTACACGCCCACCGTCGAGATCGTGCACGAGATCGGCGTGTCGACCGGGCGTTCCCGCCGGATCATCCGGATGCACTCGCAGAGCATGCTGCGCTATTACCGGAAGCACCGGGCACACGGATGGCGGAAGATGACGGTGCCGCTCGCGTGGGTCGCGCTCTCGCTCCGCGCCGAGCTCGAATGGTTGCGAGGGAGGTTCTTGGGATGAAGGCCGTCGTGCTCGTCGGGGGCGAGGGGACCCGGATGCGACCCCTCACCGAGACCATGCCCAAGCCGCTGCTGCCGCTGATGGACCGCCGCTCGCTCGACCACGTCCTCGATCATCTCGCGCGACACGGCGTGCACGAGGTGGTGCTGTCCTCCCCGTACCTCGAGGAGACGTTCCACCCGTTCATCGAGTCGCGCCAGGGCGATCCATCGATCGTGTGGATCACCGAGAGGGAGGCGCTCGGCACCGGCGGCGCGATCGTGAACGCGCTCGACCGGGTCGGCCGCGAGCCGTTCTTCGCGCTGAACGGGGACATCCTCACCGACCTCGACCTCACCGCGATGCGTGCGTTCCACGACGAACGCGCCGCCGCTGTGACGATCGCGCTGCACCGCGTCGAGGACGCCCGCGCGTTCGGACTCGTCGACACCGAGGAGGATGGGCGCGTGGTGGCCTTCCGCGAGAAGCCCGCCGACGCGATCCCCGGGCAGATCAACGCGGGCACCTATCTCCTGGACCCCGCCGCCCTGGCACCGTGGACCGCGGGCGCCACCATCTCGATCGAGCGCGAGATCTTCCCGGCGGTGATCGAAGCCGGCCATCCCGTATACGGCTTCGCGAACGAGGCCTACTGGCTCGACCTCGGGACCCCCGAGAAGTACCTGCAGGCGCACTTCGACATGATCGAGGGGAAGGTGCACGACGTGACCTACGCCGCGCCGTGGATCGCCGAGAGCGCCGAGGTCGACCTGCGGGCGCACCTCGGCCGGTGGGTCTCCGTGGGGCCGGGTGCACACGTCGGCCCGGGGGCCGAGATCGACGACTCCGTGCTGCATACCGGTGCGCGCGTCGGCGCCAACGCGAAGATCGTGGGCTCCGTGCTCGCGCCGGGAGCGGAGGTGGGCGAGGGCGCCACGGTGACCGACTCCGTGCTCGGGGAGGGGGCCGCGGTCCCTGCCGGCGCGTCGGTGCACGGAGAACGGATCGCGGCAGGCGCGGTGGCCGGTTCCGGCTGAAGTCCCCACGCCTGAGACGTCGGCGCGAACGGCTGTGGTAGCGTCGTCGTCCCGGCCGAGGGGTCATCCCTGATGCGTCGAACTTCCCTTTCCCTCATCGTGATGCTCGTCGCGGCGCTCAACGCCGCCCCCCCCGCGCTCGCCGCGGGCCCGGGTTCGTCGATCGGTCCCGACGGCGCTCCCGGGACCACGCTGACCCCCGATTCGTTCCGCGTCCCCGGGCCCTCCGGAAGCGGCACGTTCACCTTCTACGGCTCGGGTTTCGGCCATGGGATCGGGATGTCGCAGTGGGGCGCGTACGGCCTGGCATCCCGCGGCTGGGGGTCCTCGAAGATCCTCACGCACTTCTACTCCGGATCCAAGGTCGGCAGGCCCGCGAGCCCGGTGAAGAAGATCCGCATCGGCCTGACCTACGACCGCACGAAGATTCACCTCGAGGCGCGCCACGGGCCGGTGCGCCTGTGGATCGGCAAGCCCGGTGGGACCGCGGTCGGCCGGATCCCCAACGGGCAGACCTGGACCGTCAGGTCACCAGCGAGCGGCTACGCGATCCGCGATCAAGACGGCACGCTCGTGGGCGGCACGACCTGGGGCGGGACCGGGTTCAACCTGTACGCCACCTACGCCGACACCGGCTCGCGTGTCTTCGTCCCGGAGGCCGACGCGATCTGGGGCAACGGCTTCACCTACAGCCGGGGCCATCTGGAATTCAACCTGTATCAGTGCTCCGGCGGATGTCTGCAGCGTCTCATCATCCCGCTCAGGTTCGAGGAGTACCTGTACGGCATCGGCGAGATGCCGAGCAGCTGGCCCGCGGCGGCCCTCGAGACCCAGGCCGTGGCGGCGCGGACGTATGCGACCTATCAGGTGAAGCACTACGGGCTGCGGTCCTCGTGCAACTGCCACCTCAGCGACGGCGCCGACGACCAGGTCTACGTGGGCTGGAGCAAGGAAACGGGCGCCGACGGCAACCGGTGGGTGGCGGCCGTCACGCACACGCGCGGCCGGGTGGTCACCTATCAGGGCGCCACGATCCAATCGTTCTTCGCGGCGTCCGACGGCGGGCACTCCGAGGACGTCGAGAACGTCTGGCACAACGGCGATCCCGCGTTCGCGGTCCCGTACCTGCGTGGGGTCTGCGACCAGGGTGAACAGACGACCGCGAACCCGTGGACCGACTGGCACTACTCCTATTCGGCCGCATCGCTCACGAGCCGCCTCGCTCCCTATACGGGCACGATCGGCACGGTCAAGGCGTTCCCGAAGGTCAAGCGGGGCTCCTCGGGCCGCGTGATCCGCGCGACGGTCACGGGAGGCACCGGCAGCGCCGTCGTGACGGGCTGGGAGCTCCGCGGCGCGCTCGGGCTGCCCGACGACCGGATCTGGATCAACGAGAACCGCAACATCACGGGCGCCGTGCGCACGAAGTACGACGGTGTGGCGTGCAAGCCCGGCCTCCCCACGACGCCGGTCGCCACCGTGCCCGGGGGCGCTCGCCAGAAGTTCCAGACCGGGGGGATCTTCCGCAACAACGGCGACGACATCACCGTGTGGCTCAAAGGTGCGATCTACCACGAGTACATGAGCGTGGGGGGCACCACCGGCAAGCTCGGACTGCCGTCGTCGTCGACGGTCGCCGTGGGCGGCGGCCGTCGCGTGCTGTTCGACGGCGGCAGGATCTACTGGTCGAGCTCGACCGGGGCTCGCGCGCTCTGGGGTCCGGTGCTCGACGAGTACCTCTCGCGGGGCGCCGCGCTCGGGGCCCTCGGGTTCCCGACCACGCGGGTGCACGACGTCGCGGGACAGCCGACGGCCGACTTCGAGCACGGCACGATCTCGTGCGCCGGTCCCGGCAGCTGCACGGTCAGCTGACGCGCGGCCGTCGCCGGTCCGGCTCGGTCAGCACTCGTCGGACGCCGTCGGCTCCGGCGCGATCCCGGTGCACACGAAGGCGTCGATGAATCCCTGCGTCACCGTCGCTGCCTGGGTGGCCGTGATCGTCCCCGGGCAGGTCTGCAGCCGGTCCCACGCCGCCAAGGCGAGGGACGTGCCGTCGGCGAGCCCGTCGTACGGCGCGAGGATCGTGTTCCGCGCGCCATCCACGACCTGGGTAAGCGACGCCACCGTGTCGGGGGACAGCGCGCCGTCACCGTCGGCTCGGTAATAGACCATGATCCCGGCGTGTTCCAGGTTGTGTACCGCCTGGGTCTCGGGTACCGGTTGCGGATAGACGTTCGGCGAACCGGGCAGCGCGCCCGGGTCGTGCGGCCCTGAAGTCGCCGGATGCTGATCGTAGCTGTGCGCCTCGCCGGGCTGCAGGTGCTGGCCGCCCGGGGCGTCGCCGCCCGCGGGCGAGATCGGGGTGGTGCACCCGGCCGCCTCGGCTGCCTGTACGGCCGCGGCCGAGATCGGGCGGGGAGAGGCGGCGCGTTGCAGCCACCAGAGGGTGCCGAAGGCAGCGAGCCCGGCGACCGAGAACACGGCCGCCCGGCGGATCGTCGCCTTGCGCGCCAGGCGCTTGCGTTCGGCCTCGCGGGCGGCGCGGGCCTGCTCCTTCTTGTCCCGGCGCGACGAGGCCTGGGACGCCGCGGACCCGGCGATCGCCGCGCCGGCCGACACCGCCGCCTTCGAGGACGCGGAGGTCCGGTTCCGGGGCTTGCGTTTCTTCGCCACGGTTACATCGACCCACCGGGCTCGGGCGCCTCGCCCACGTACGTGCGGTCCGCGGCGGTGGGCGCGCTGAACTGGGAGGTGAAGTCGAACGCGACCGCCAGGTTCACCTGGTCGCACAGCTGCAGACGATGCCAGGCGACCAGCGCCATCTGCGTGCCCACGGGCAGCGAGCCGCCGGCTCCCTGGCCGGGGTAGTCGTAGGGGGCCACGATCAGGCGATCCTGACCGACCGACTCATCCGACACCCGCCGCCCGTAGAAGTCGTTGAGCGACTGGATCTGGGCTGCGGGCGCATCCGGCGAATACCAGATGATCGAGGCGCCGTGCTCGAGGGAGTGGATCGCCTGATCGATCGGCGGCGGCGTGTCGTACACGCCCGCCGACAGCGGCGTCGCGTTGTGTGGTCCCGACGTCGGTGGGATCGAGGGGTAGGTGTCCAGCGCGGGCATCGATGGGTACTTGGCGTCGGCTCCGATGTGCGACTGGTCGGCGTAGTCGGGGCTGTCCTTGGGACCCGACACCCCGCCGTAGAAGCCGATCGTCTGGACGGCGTCGCATCCGGCGGCCGTCGAGGCGCCAGGAGCCTGCGCGAGCAGCTCCTGGGCGGTGGGCACCGCCGAGGCCTGATCGCCTCCGGGCTGCACGATCACGACGACCGCCACGATCGCCGCCAGGGCCGCTGCCACGAGCACGATGCCGATCGCGCGATTGCGGGTGCGGGCGTGCATCTCCTGCTGGATCCGCTCGCGGTCCAGGCGCGCCTGTTCCTTCCGCTCGGCTTTCGTGAGGCGGCGGTTGGTGTCGCTGCCGGACTGCTGGGGCACGTCGAAGCTCCTTGATGGGCGGACGAGGTGCTCAACTGTACCGAGCGGCTGCCGACTTGCCCTGAGCGCCGAGCCCCCCTATCCTGCGGCTGCCTTCCCCAGGGGTTCACCGGCTGCGCCCGCGCCGGTTCCGAGCACGAAGGGGGACGCATGGCGAAGACCGCCACGCCCGTCCGAGGCGCCGGCCTCGACGGGTTCTTCAAGATCTCCGAACGCGGATCGACGGTGCGCACGGAGGTCCTGGCCGGAGCCGCAACCTGGCTCACGATGGCGTACATCCTGTTCCTGAACCCCGCGATCCTCGGAGCGGTCAAGGACCTCGACGGGAACTCGCTTCCGTTCGATCAAGTGCTCACGGTCACCGCGCTCGTCGCGGGGGTCGCCACGATCGCGATGGGCCTGTACGCCAACGTGCCCTTCGCGCTCGCGGCCGGCCTCGGCCTGAACGGGTTCGTCGCGTTCACGCTGGTGGCCGGGCTCGGGCTCAGTTGGCCCGAGGCGATGGGCGTGGTGGTGACCGAGGGTCTGGTTATCGCCGTCCTCGTGCTCACCGGGTTCCGGGAGGCCGTGCTGAACGCGATCCCGATGGACCTCAAGCGCGCGATCGGGATCGGGATCGGGCTGTTCCTCGTGATCATCGGGCTCGAGAACGCGGGCGTCGTGGTGAACAACGACGTGACGCTCGTGACGCTGTCGAACGATTTCACGACCCTGCCCATGCTGGTGTTCGTGGTGGGGCTGGCTCTCAGCGCGGTGCTCGTGGTCCGCAAGATCCGGGGCGGGCTGCTGCTCGCCATCTTGCTGACGACGGCGTTCGCGATCGTGGTCAACGAGGTATGGGGCGACAGCGCGATCTGGGGCGCCACGGGCATCGGGACGATCCCGGACAAGGTCGTGTCCACGCCGGACTTCTCGCTCGTGGGGAACTTCTCCTTCGGATTCTTCTCCACGCTGGGGTTCGTCTCGGCGCTCGTGCCGGTGTTCGCGATGATGCTCTCCGACTTCTTCGACACGATGGGCACCGCCGTGGGCCTGGGCGAGGAGGCGGGACTCCTCGACGACGAAGGCAAGCTGCCCGACATGAACCGCGTGCTGCTCGTCGACTCGCTCGCCGCCGCGGCGGGCGGTGCCGCAAGTGGGTCCTCGAACACCACCTTCATCGAGAGCGCCGCGGGCATCGGCCAGGGCGGGCGGACGGGGCTGACGGCGGTCGTCGTCGGTGGCCTGTTCCTGCTGTGCCTGTTCGTCTCCCCGCTCGCCGGTGTGATCCCGCCCCAGGCCACGGCGCCGGTCCTCGTCATCGTCGGGTACTTCATGATGCAGGCGGTGGGTGAGATCGACTGGCGTGATCCGGCGATGGGCATCCCCGCGCTGCTCACGATCACGATGATGCCGTTCACCTACTCGATCACGAACGGCGTGGGGGCCGGGTTCATCGCCTACGTCGCGATCAAGGTGATGCAGGGCAAGGCACGAGAGGTGCACCCGCTCCTGTACCTGATCGTGGTCGGGTTCCTCTTCTACTTCCTCAAGGGCGTGCTCGCGTAGGGATCAATCCCACGACGTGACAGAGGCCGGATCGAACGGAGGGCGGGGCGCCGGCGCCCCGCCCTCCGGGATCAGGCCGCACGCGACGACGCACACCGGGCCTGCGACGCCGGGAGCGTCGGCGCCGGCCCGCGACCGCGTCACGGCAAGCCCCATCGCTCCGAGCGCGAGTCGGAGACGCTCGGCCACCGCGCCGACGTCCGCGGGCTCGGCATCCGCATCTGCCTCCACCACGACGAACGCCCCGGCGTCGCGCGGGACCCCGGGCAGGCCCGATGCGAGCCTGGCCCTGCCGCGGGGTGACGTGACCACCGAGAACCGGAGTCCCGCGGGCGGCGGCAGGTCGTCGGACGCCGCCAGGGCGACGGCGTCCACGAGCAACGCCCGGGGGATCTCGCCCGGCGCGAACGACCGGACCGCGCGCGGCGCGCGCAGCGCCTCGAGGGGAGACTCTCGGAAGAGGTCCTCCTCCGGGGGCCGGATCAGGTCGGTCGCGCGACCGTCGGGGGCGGCGGGGGGGGCAAGCCCTCGGACGATGGCGACGGGGACCCGGGCGTCCTTGGCCATCACGAGGCCGCTCGCCGCGGCGATCTCGTCGGCGTAGGCCACGATCGTTGCCTCCAGCATCCGGCCGTGATGGTCCGCGCGACCGCGCAGGTCGATCGCGGCGGGGAGCCCGGCGCAGCCGATCGCGACGTTGACCAAGCCCGTGCGCCACGCACGCCCGAAGGTGTCGGTGATCACGACCCCGAGCCGTTCGAGGGCGAGTCCGCTCCTCAGTGCCGCCCGCAGGTCCGCGGCCGACCGGTCGGGATCTTCGGGCAGGAGCGCCAGCACACCGTCCCCCAGGTTCGAGGCGTCCACCCCGGCGTTCGCACATACGAACCCATGTCGGGTCTCGGCGATCACCAGATCGCCGCGGCGGGCCACCACGCGGGCGGTCTCGGCCTCCACCGCCCGCGCCCGGTCCGTCCCCGCGACGAGGCGCCCCTCGGTCTTCGACACGATCTTGGAGGTCACCACGACCACGTCTCCCTCGGCGACGCCCGATGCGCGCAGCGGGGCGAGCAGCGCACGCGCGAGGTCGTCGCCGGGCCCGAACTCGGGGAGCCCTTCGATCGGGACGAGCTCGACCCTCACCCGATGACCTGCGCGAGCGCCGCGCGGGCGAGCGCGGTCGCCGCCGCGTCGTCGACCATCACGGAGTCGGTGACCGCGACGCGGACATCTCCCTCTCGCTCGATCCTGGGTGCGAGCTCCCGGTCGCGCTCGTCGATCACCCACGCCGACAGCAGTCCCCGGTACGCCGCGGCGGCGCCCGCCGCGCTCACCTCGAGGCCCACGGCAGGCATCAGCCGGTCGGCCATCCCCGCGAGCGGCGCGCCGCCGAGGATCCCGCTCACACCGACGACGCGCTCACGGCGAGCCGCGACCGCGTCGCGGATGCCCGGGACCGCGAGGATCGGGGAGATCGAGACCACCGGGTTCGAGGGCGCGATCACGACCGCGTCGGCCCCCGCGATCGCCTCGAGCACTCCGGGCGCGGGCCGCGCGAGTTCGGCGCCCTCGAATCGGACGCCCTTCACGTCGTCGGCCGCGCGGCGCTGTACCCAGTACTCCTGGAAGTGAAGGTCGAGCTCGACGCCGGCCGACACCGCGTCGATCCGCGTCGTAACCACGTCGTCGCTCATCGGGACGATCCGCGTCGCGATCGCGAACCGTGCGGCGATCCGGGCCGTCACCTCGGACAAGGTCGCGCCCTCGGCAAGCAGCCGCGTCCGGTACAGATGCGTCGCGAGATCGAGGTCGCCGAGCCCGAACCAAGCCCCCTCGGCGTCGAACCTCCGAAGCTCCTCGGTCGCTCGGAACGACTCGTCCCGGCGTCCCCAGCCTCGCTCCGCGTCGAAGACGTCTCCGAGCCAGTAGGTCACCGAATCGAGGTCGGGGGAGATCGCGAGGCCGTGCAGCACGATGTCGTCGCCGGTGTTCACGACGGCCGTCACGTCGCCGGGCGCCGTGGCGCGCGTGAGCCCACGCAGGAACTTGCCTCCGCCGATCCCGCCGGCCAGCGCCACGACCTTCATACGAGGTACAGCGTAGTAGGCTCGGCCGCATGCCCGAGGGGACCGGCCACCAGCTGCGCCGGGCGCTTGCTCGAGCGGAGTCGGGCAAGTCGCTGTCGCTCGACGAGGCCGAGGCGCTACTGGTCGCGCGTGGCCCCGAGCTCGACCGGCTGACGTCCATCGCGGGCCGGCTGCGCAACCTCGGTCACGGCGACGTCGTCACGTACTCCCGCAAGGTCTTCATCCCGCTGACGATGCTCTGCCGCGACCACTGCCATTACTGCACGTTCGCCAAGCCTCCGGCCCATCTGGAGACCCCGTTCCTCATCCCCGAGGAAGCCGTGGCGATCGCCCGGGCGGGGGGAGCGATGGGGTGCAAGGAAGCCCTCTTCACCCTTGGCGACCGGCCCGAGGACCGCTACGACCTCGCGCGCGCCTGGCTCGAGGAGCGGGGCTACGCGTCGACGCTCGACTACGTGCGCGCCGTCGCGATCCGGGTGATCGAGGAGACCGGTCTCCTGCCGCACCTGAATCCCGGGGTGATGTCGTACGAGGAGCTCGCGCGCCTGCGCCACGTGGCCGCGTCCATGGGACTCATGCTCGAGACCTCGAGCGCGCGCCTGACCGAGCGTGGCGGTCCGCACTTCGGCTCGCCCGACAAGGTGCCGGCCGTCCGGCTCCGGACGATCGAGGACGCGGGGCGCCTCGCGATCCCCTTCACCACCGGGATCTTGGTGGGGATCGGCGAGACCGCGCGCGAACGCGCCGAGAGCCTCCTCGCGATCCGCGACCTCCACCGGCGCTACCGGCACGTGCAGGAGGTGATCGTCCAGAACTTCCGGGCCAAGCCGGGGACGGCGATGCAGGCCTCGCCCGAGCCGGACGACGAGGAGTTCCTGGCGGCCGTCGCGACCGCCCGTGTGGTGCTGGGCCCGCGGATGCACCTGCAGGCGCCCCCGAACCTGTCCGACGCCGCCCAGCAGACGCGGCTCCTCGACGCCGGGATCGACGACTGGGGCGGCGTCTCGCCTCTCACCCCCGATCACGTGAACCCCGAGAAGCCCTGGCCCTCCATCGAGGCGCTCGCCGCCACGACGGCCTCACGCGGCAAGGAGCTCCGCGAGCGCCTGACGATCTACCCGGAGTACGCGACCCGGCCGGACCCCTACGTCGCGGGCAAGATGCGCGCCCCGGTCGCCGCGCTGATGGCCCCCGACGGCCGGGCGGTCCACGGGCAGCGTCCGGCGCCGATCGCGTGGCAGGACCCGGAGGTCCGCTGGAAGCCACGGACGACCGAGCTCACCTTCGCCAAGGGCGCCGAGGCCGGCCTCCGCAGCGACGCGGCCGCGATCTACGGAGATGCCGACGGCGTCGAGGTCACGAGAGCCTGGGCCTCCCGGGCTGTGCCCGAGCGGCTCGAGGCCGACGTGAAGGACGCGCTCGCGAAGGCCGCAGCGCATCGTCCGATCGACGACGCCGATGCGCTCGCCCTCTTCCAGGCCGAGGGATCGGCGCTCGACGCCCTCTGTCGCGTTGCCGACGACCTGCGCGCCGAGGCGGTCGGCGACGAGGTCACGTACGTGATCAACCGCAACATCAACTTCTCCAACGTGTGCTACGTGGGCTGTCGCTTCTGCGCGTTCGCGCAGCGCGAAGCCGACGCCGAGTCGTACACGCTTACCCTGACCGACGTCGCGGACCGAGCTGAAGAAGCATGGGCCAAGGGCGCGACCGAGGTCTGCATCCAGGGCGGCATCCATCCCGAGCTCCCCGGCACCTTCTACTTCGATCTGATCGACGCCGTGAAGGCGCGCGTGCCCGAGATGCATCTGCACGCCTTCAGCCCGATGGAGATCCTCAACGGCGCGACGAAGCTCGGCGTGAGCTACGCGGAATTCCTCACGGAGGCGAAGACGCGCGGCCTCGGCACGATCCCGGGGACCGCGGCCGAGATCCTCGACGACGAGGTTCGCTGGGTGCTCACGAAGGGCAAGCTCCCGGCCGACGCGTGGGAGGAGATCGTCCGCACCGCACACGGTCTGGGCATCCCGAGCAGCAGCACGATCATGTTCGGCCACGTCGACGCGCCGCCGCACTGGGTCGCGCATCTGCGGCGCCTGGCGGCGATCCAGGCGGACACCGGAGGGTTCACCGAGTTCGTCCCGCTCCCGTTCGTGCATCAGAACGCGCCGATCTACCTGGCGGGCAAGGCGCGACCGGGAGCGACCTTCGAGGAGAACCTGCGGATGCACGCGATCGCGCGCATCCTCCACGACGGCCTGATCCCCAACGTCCAGGTGTCGTGGGTCAAGCTCGGGGTCGACGCGTGTCAGACGATCTTGCAGTCGGGCGCGAACGACTTCGGCGGGACGCTGATGGAGGAGACGATCAGCAGGATGGCCGGCGCCGAGTGGGGCATCGAGATGACACCCGACCGATTCGACGAGGCGATCCTCGGGATCGGGCGGACGCCGGCGGTGCGCACCACGACGTACGGGCGTGTCGACGTCGCGGCGTCGTAGGGCCGATCGCTGCAAAGCCGTCAATATCACTGACCGTTCCTGTCAACTCGACTGACTGTTGTCGTCAAGGGACCTGACCGTCGATTTTCGATCGTATTCCCTTGTCATCGGGTGTCATGCTCCTGAAAGATGGGGAGAGCGATGAGGGAGAGGCAGGAGCAACCTCGAAAGTTGGGCTTGTCACCGAGGGGGTTCTTCCCTCAGAATCACACAGATGTGATTTCGGGGGGAGACGAAGCGTGCATCACTACATCCCTTGGCAAGAACGAGCACGGTGTCGCGAATATGACCCAGAGGTTTTCTTCCCCGAGAAGGGAGGCTCATCGAGGGAGGCCAAGCGGATCTGCAGCGAGTGTCCCGTCCGCATCGAATGCCTGAACTACGCACTCCGCCGCGACGAGCGATACGGGGTGTGGGGCGGGATGAGCGAACGGGAACGCCGACGCCTGAAGCGCATGGCGTCTTGAGATGAGATACAGCACCGGAAGGGGGCAGCATGGCAGCAGCTAAGAAGACCGCCGCCAGGAAGAAGACCGCCGCTCGCAAGCCCGCGGCCAAGAAGAAGACCGCCGCTCGCAAGCCTGCGGCGCGCAAGAAGACCGCCGCTCGCAAGCCTGCGGCGCGCAAGAAGACCGCCGCTCGCAAGCCCGCGGCGCGCAAGAAGACGGCCGCGAAGAAGACCACGGCCAAGAAGAAGACCGCCGCGAAGAAGCCTGCGGCGCTCAAGAAGACCGCCGCTCGCAAGCCTGCGGCCAGGAAGAAGACGGCCGCTCGCAAGCCTGCGGCCAGGAAGAAGACCGCCGCGAAGAAGCGCTGACGCGGTACGGCACCGTCGGAAGGGGGGCGAGAGCCCCCCTTCCGCTGTTCCGGTACCCCGCCGTGCTAGCCTTCGCGCCGCGCGGCAAGCGCGTCGCATGACCGGATCCCCAACCACCACCGCCGCCTCAGAGCGTGCGCCCGCCGTCCTCGTCGTGCTGGTAGCGCGCGACGCGGCCGGATGGTTGCGCGAGTGCCTCTCAGCGCTCGCCGCGCAGACCTACCCCCGTATGGGGGTCATCGCCGTCGACGACGCCTCCGGCGACGACTCGCGCGAGATCTTGATCGCCGCCCTCGGAGACCAGCGCGTGATCGGCCTGGCCGAGGCCCGCGGGCTCGCGGGCTCGATCGATGCGGCGCTCGAGCTTCCCGTCGCTGCGGAAGCCGACTACCTCTTGCTCGTGCACGACGACGCCGCCCTCGATCCCGATGTCGTCGCGCGCCTGGTCGAGACGGCGGTGGGCATCGGCGTAGAGCGCGTCGGCGTGGTCGGCGCCAAGGTTGTCGACTGGGATCAGCCGAGGACGCTGCGGGACGTCGGTCGCTCGGCGGACCGCTTCGGACATCCCTACACCCCGCTCCAGGCCGGCGAGATCGATCAGGGCCAGTTCGACCGAGTGCTCGAGGTGCTCTGCGTCTCGTCCTCGGCGATGCTGATCGCGCGCGACGCCTGGCAGCGAGCCGGGGGGTTCGACGAGCGTCTGGACGCCGAACACATCGATCTCGATTTCTGCTGGCGGGTCCGTCTGGCCGGGTTCCGGGTGCTCATGACGCCCCTGGCTCGCGTCCGGCACCGCGCCGCAACGTCGGCGGGAGAGCGCGGCACCCGGGTGCGCCATCAGAGCGCCCGCTACGAGGAAGATCGGGCCGCGCTCACCGGGATGCTGAAGAACTACGGCTTGCTGAACCTGCTCTGGCTCCTTCCGTTGATGTTCCTGCTCGGACTCGTGCGGCTCTTCGTGCTGGTGCTCGCCCGCCGGTTCGAAGAGGCGTACGACCTCGGATCGGCGTGGGGGTGGAACGCGGCGCACCTGCCGGGAACCCTCAAACGGCGACGGACGATCCAGAAGCAGCGTCGCGTGAAGGATCGGACGATGCGCCGCTTCATGGAGTCCGCAGGGTTGCGGATCCCGCGCTGGTTCCAGACCGCCGAGCGGATCCTCGAGGAGCAGCGCGAGATCG
>JANLXF010000054.1:0-11186 GCA_031364965.1 Actinomycetes bacterium
CAGCCGGTGGTACCGCGCGATGACGTCGACGGCCACCGCGTCGTACGCGTGCCCGATGTGCGGCACGTCGTTCGGGTAGTAGATCGGCGTGGTGATGTAGAACACGTCGCGGCCCATCCGGTCATGCTACCGGGCGACGCAGAGGCGACGCCCCGCGACTGCGGCTAGTCTGCTACAGACTAGTCAAGGGGCGACCCCGGCCGCCGGATACGACGGGGTGCGCCGGTCGGTGAGGTAGGTTCGCGAGATGGCGACGCCCCCTTTGAGACGGTTCCTCGAGCCCGTGCTCTCCATCGGCGAGTATCCAGGTGAGCCGGAGACCAAGCGCAGCGGGCGACGAGTCTTCCTCGTCGCCTTCGTGATCGCGACCATCTTCACGATCCCGCAGGTCTTCTCCGACTTCCAGGAGGGCTACACGTGGGTGGCGGTCGGCGGCACCGTGACGACCCTCATCACGATCCCGCTGCTCGTCGCGGTCCACGTTTGGCCGCGTCGATTCGGCGGACTGGTCAACGCGATGTTCGTGGTGATCTTCGCCTCCCAGCTCGCCGAGACGGCGATGTTCGGAGGGCTCCTGCCGTCGGGGCTCGTCGTGATGTTCGGCCTGTCCCTCGTGCTCGCTGCGATGCTCGCGATCAGCCTACGGGCCGCGATCGGGTGGTTCGTGGCTTACGTCCTCTCCATCCTCTACGCAGTCGTGGTCCCCGACTGGATCGCCCCGATCTACATGCCCTCGAACCCGACGGCAGACGCTGCCTTCAACCTGATCACCTCGGGCGTCCTGGTCATTGCGGTATTGGGGTACTTCGTCCGGCAGCGGGACCGGTTCCAGGCGCGCTCGGACGAGCTGCTGCGCAACATCCTCCCCGACGAGATCGTCGCGCGGTTGAAGTCCTCGAGCGACACGATCGCCGACGACGTGGACGCGGCATCGGTGCTGTTCGCCGACGTCGTCGACTTCACCCCGATGTCGGCCGCCTTGTCACCCGCCGAGCTCGTCGGGCTGCTCGACCAGGTCTTCTCGGTCTTCGACGGGTTCGTCGCCGAGCTGGGGCTGGAGAAGATCAAGACGATCGGTGACGCGTACATGGTCGCCGCCGGGGTCCCCGTCGCCCGACCCGATCACGCGCTGGCGATCGCCGGATTGGCCTTGCGGATCCGCGACCACGCGGCCACGAGTCCGGTCGACGGCCGGCTGCTGTCGTTCCGGATCGGGATCCATTCGGGTCCCGTGACCGCCGGGATCATCGGGACCCACAAGTTCTCCTACGACCTGTGGGGCGACACGGTGAACGTCGCGAGCCGGATGGAGTCCAGCGGTGTCCCGGGCGCGATCCAGATCAGCGCGGCGACCCGCGACCTCATCGAGGACACGTACCTCTGTGAGCCTCGAGGCCTCATCCCGGTGAAAGGCAAGGACGAGATGGAGGTCTACCTGCTCGTGGCGCGGCGGGCGACGCCCGGCAGCTGACCTACTTCTTGCCGAACAGGGTGCGGAAGACCGAGCGAAGTGTGCTGCGGCCGTCGGCGGTCGTGAGCATGTCCTTCGCGAACCCAGTGGCGATGTCCTTCACCTGGTCGCCCGTGCTCGGGGCCGCCTTCTTGGCCGCCGGCGCCTTCTTCTTGGGGGCGGCGGGCTTGGGTGCGGGCGTCGCCGCGGGCGCCTCGGTCACAGGCTCGCCGCCGGGCGGGGGCGGGAGCGGCACGCCGCCGGCGGGCGCCGGGGAGATACCGGCGGCCTCCTTGGCGGTGCCGAGCCGGGCGTTGATGATCTCGTGCGCGCTCTCGCGGTCGATGTCCTGCGCGTACTTCGTGCCGAGCGCGCCCGCGGCGAGCAGCTGTTGGCGCGTCGCCTCGTCCACCGCCTGCATCAGCGAATCCGGCGGTACGAGCCGGGTGGCCGCGAGCGGCGTCGGGACGCCCTTGGGCGAGAGCACGGTGATCAGCGCCTCCCCGATCCCGAGCGACGTCAGGACCTCCTGCACCTCGTAATACTCGGTCTTCGGCATCGTGCGGACGGTCTTGCGCAGGTTCGTTTCGTCCTCGGGGGTGAAGGCACGGAGCGCGTGCTGGATCCGGTTCCCGAGTTGTGAGAGCACGCTCGACGGCACGTCGGTGGGTGCCTGCGTCACGAAGTACACACCCACGCCCTTGGAGCGGATCAGCCTCGCGGTGAGTTCGATCTGGTCCATCAGCGCGTCGCTCGCATCGTCGAACAGCAGGTGCGCCTCGTCGAAGAAGAACGCGAGCTTGGGCTTGGGAAGGTCGCCGGCCTCGGGCAGCTCGCCGTAGACCTGGGCGAGCATCCACAGCATGAACGTGCTGAACAACCGGGGACGATCCATCACGTCGCTCAGCTCGAGCAGGGAGATCACTCCCTTGCCTTCGGGCGTGACACGCAGCAGATCGGCGACGTCGAACTCCGGCTCCCCGAAGAACCCTGCGGCACCCTGTTGTTCGAGGTCGACGAGCGAACGAAGCAGCACGCCCACGGTGGCCGGGGACATCCCGCCGTACTCCTCGAGCACGGGCTTGCCCTCGTCGGAGCTCAGGAACTTCAGCGTGGTGCGCAGGTCGGCGAGGTCGAGCAGGGGCAGCGCCTGGTCGTCGCAATACTTGAACACCATCGAGAGCACCGACGTCTGCGTCTTGTTCAGATCGAGCACCTTCGACAGCAGGATCGGCCCGAAGGAGTGGACGGTCGCGCGCACCCGCGCCCCCAACGCGCCGCTGAGGGACAGGAGCTCCACCGGATGCTCGTGACTCTCGAAGGTCCAGCCGAGCGAGGTACAGCGCTCCGCCACGTGGGGCGCGTCGGCCGTGCCCGGCCGCGAGACGCCGCTCAGGTCGCCCTTCACGTCCGCGACGAACACCGGCACCCCCAGGTCCGAGAGCTGGCCCGCCATCAGCTGGAGGGTCTTCGTCTTGCCGGTGCCGGTGGCGCCCGCGACCAGTCCGTGGCGGTTCACCATCGAGAGCGGGAGCCGGATCCGCGTGGTGGTGTCGACCTCGTCGCCCAGCATCGCCCCACCGAACACGAGGGCGTCACCCTCGAACGCGTACCCCTCGGCCATCTCCTGCAGGAATGTGTCATCCATGACGCACGAGCCTAGCGGAGCGGACCAGGCGCGACGCGCTCCCTCAGCCGGACGTCTCCAGGAGCGCACGGTACAGCTCGTTCGCCGACGCTCCGACGCGCTCGGCGACGGCGTGCGCGGCATCACGCTTGCGCATCCCGCCCGCGATCAGGTCGCGCGCCTCGGACACGCACGCGTCGAGGTCGACGGGCTCAGCTTGCGGCGCACCGGCGATCACGACGACGATCTCGCCCTTGAGCTCCGCCTCGCCGAGCTCGGACAAGACGTCGGATACCTGCCCGCGCCGCACTTCCTCGTGAAGCTTCGTGAGCTCCCGCGCGATCGCGACGCGACGTTCGCCGAGCGTCGCGAGCACGTCGCGGAGCAAGGCCTTGACGCGCAGCGGCGATTCGAACACGACCAGGGTGCGCCGATCGGCGCGGAGCTCCTGCAGCCGAGCGATGCGGTCGCCGGCCTTCCTCGGCAGGAACCCCTCGAACACGAAGCGATCGGTGGGCAAACCCGAGACCACGAGCGCGGCGATCGCGGCCGAGGGACCCGGCACCACGCGCACGTCGATCCCGGCGTCGGCGCACGCGCGCACCACGCGGAACCCCGGGTCGCTGACCGAGGGCATGCCGCCGTCGGTGACGACCGCGACGTCCTCGCCCGCGCGGAGCCGGCCCAAGAGCTCCTCGGTCCGCTCGCGCTCGTTCCCCTCGAACAGGGAGACCATCGGGCGCTTCAGACCGATGCCCTGCAGGAGCCGGCCCGTTCGGCGGGTGTCCTCGGCGGCGACCAGGTCGACCGAGCCCAGGACCTCGCCCACGCGCGGCGCGAGGTCGCCCAGGTTCCCGATCGGGGTGCCGACGATCCACAGGGTCCCGGACATGGCCCGATGGTGGCAGGATGTGCCCGCCCCGACCAGGGAAGACACGGGACCGCAGGAGCGCGCGATGGCCGACGGACACAAGGACTACTCGGGCACTCCCCTCTGGAAGAAGCTCGGGATCAAGGAGGACGCGCGGGTGCTGGTCGTGGGGGCACCCGAGGGTTTCGATGACCTGCTCGAGGCGATCGCCCCGATGCCGCCGGTGGACCGCCTCGCGCGCGCCGCGCGCGGCCTCGACGTGGTCGTGCTGTTCGTCGCCCAGCGCCGCGAGCTCGAGCGTCGATTCGCTGGGCTCGCCCGTGCCCTCGATCGCGCGGGACGGCTCTGGGTCGCGTGGCCAAAAGCCTCGTCGCCGGTCCCCGCGGACCTGACGTTCGACGCGGTACAGGGACACGGCCTCGCGACCGGGCTCGTCGACAACAAGACTGCCGCGATCGACGCCGACTACACCGGCCTACAGTTCGTCTACCGGCGCGCCGACCGCTGACGCGGTTCGAGAGCTACGCCGGCTTCCGCGCGATCACGTAGTGGAAGGTCGCGATGCCGTCGGGCTCCTGGAGATCGACGACCTCGTCGAACTCCGCGACGAGCCCGGCCTCGGCCAGCAGCCGGCGGTTCGTCTCGGGCGCGAACCCGGCGAAGAACATCGGCACGCCGAGCCACTCCGGCTCGATCTCGTCGAGCGTGTCGCCGCCCCCGAGCGTCGCGCAGAACACGCCGCCCGGACGGAGCCAGGTCGCGATCCGCCCGATCACGGCGGACTGGTCGTGCCGCGGGAGGTGCGTGAGCGAATAGAAGGCCGTGACCGCGTCGACCGACGACGGCGACCGCTCGAGGGTCGCGATGTCGGCCTCGACGAACGTGGCCGCCGTCACCCGAGCTCGCGCGCGTTCGAGCTGCGCGCGTGAGGTATCGACGCCGGTGACCCGGCAGCGGCCCGCAAGCGCCTCCGCGACCGGCGCTCCTTGTCCGCAGCCGAGATCGAGCACCTCGGCGCCATCCGGCACGATCGCCAGCACCTCGGCCAGGAACCGTTCGGTCTGGCCTCCCGGCGGCGGCACCGACCACGCCGCGTACCGGTCGGCCATCCGGTCGTAGCCCGCGCGCACGATCCGCCTCGCGTCGGCGTGCGCCGCTGCCCCGTCATCTCGGTCGTGCCCGGATACCATCACCGCCGTGTCCTCCCTCTTGGCGCGGTTCAACCGTCCCGTCGTCGCGATCCTCGTGATCACGGCCGTCACGGGCGTCCTCCGATTCTGGGACCTGGGCCGTCCGACCGGCTTCGTCTTCGACGAGGTCTACTACGCCAAGGCCGGCTGCATCTTCATCGGCGGCTCGGACCAGATGTGCCGGATCGAATCGAGCAACGAGCACTACTGGGTCGAACACAAGTGGGATGTGGGGTCGTGGGTGCATCCCCCGCTCGGCAAGTGGATGACCGGCATGGGCATCAAGGCCTTCGGGATGGACGCCTTCGGATGGCGGTTCGGCTCGGCCCTGGCGGGCACCCTGATCGTCACGATGATCGCGCTGATCGCGTACCTGCTCTTCGGCAGCGTCGTGTGGACCTACGTCGCCGGCCTGCTCGTGGCCGTCGAGCACCTGAACCACGTCATGGCCCGGACCGCGCTCCTCGACACCCACCTCGAGTTCTGGATCGTGCTCGGGTTCCTGTGCCTCGTGCTGGATCGACACTGGATCGACCGGCGAACGCCCGACTGGGTGCCCGACCCCGACCCGCTCGAGCCACTCGAGCCCGAGCCGGGCGAGGAGCCCGACGCTCCGCCCCTCGCTGGTGCCGTCGTCGCGCGGCGTGCGGCGCGTCGCGCTCCGAGCCCGATCTGGCGGCCGTGGCGATTCGCGGCGGGGGTCGCCCTGGGCGCGTCGGTCTCCGTGAAGTGGTCGGGCATCACCGCACTCGGAGCGGCCGTGGTGCTCTCCTATCTCTGGGAGACCACCCGTCGCGCGCGAGGCGACCTCGGCCGGTGGCGCGCGTTCGGCCGGACGCTGGCGATCGAGACCTTCGGGATGGTGCTCGCCTTCGCGATCGTGCCGCTGGCCGTCTACATGATCACGTGGCTGCCCTGGTTCCATCATTTCGGCTGGAGTTTGAAGGTCTGGTGGGAGAACCAGACGGCGTCGTGGGACTACCACAAGCACCTCACCGAGTTCGCGCTCGACTCGAAGACCGACACGTACACCCCGACGCACCCCTACTACTCGAAGGCCTGGGAATGGATCCCGATGCTCCGGCCGGTGTCCTTCTACGTGAAGGATCTCGGGGCCGACATCCGACAGGTGCTCGCGATCGGCAACCCGATGGTGTTCTGGTTCACCGCCTGGACGCTCCCGTACGCGGCGTTCTCATGGCGCCGCAAGCGCGATTGGCGAGCGGGGTTCGTCCTGCTGCCGTTCCTGATCTTGTGGCTGCCGTGGATGCTCGTGAGCCGACCGCAGTTCTTCTTCTACGCGCTGCCGCTCACGCCGTTCATGATCCTGGCCACGGTGTACGCGCTGCGCGACATGTCCGACGCGAAGATCGTGCTGCGCGACGACGGGCCCGCGGTGGTCGAGTCGAACCGCCATCCGTACCGCCCGCTCGTGTGGGCCTATCTGGTCCTGGCCGTGGGGCTGTTCGCGTGGTTCTGGCCGGTGCTGGTGGGCACGAGGCTCTCCGACACCCTTTGGCGCGCGCGCGTCTGGTTCCGCGGCTGGATATGACCCGGGGACACCGGTGCGCCGCGGCGATACGCGCGGAGCACCTCGACGGGCCGCTACGCTTCGCCTTCACATGGTGACCAAGGAGCACGTCTTCATCTCGATGGCCGACGGCGTTCGCCTCGCCGCGACGCTCTTCCTCCCGGACGAACCGGGGCCGTGGCCGGCGATCCTCGAGGCCCTCCCCTATCGCAAGGACGACATCACGGAGTCGTACCGGCCCGAGTACGTGCGGCTGGCCGAGGCCGGCTACGTGCTGTGCCGCGTCGACGTGCGCGGCACCGGGTCGAGCCAGGGCGTCCCAGAGGATGAGTACCCGGCCGTCGAGCGCACCGACATGGTCACGGTGATCGACTGGCTCGCTACCCAGGACTGGTCCACCGGGAACGTCGGGATGTACGGCACGAGCTACAGCGGCTTCAACTCGATCCAGATCGCGATGGAACGCCCGCTCGCGCTGAAGGCGATCATCCCGATCTACGCCACCGACGACCGGTACGCCGACGACGTCCACTACTTCGGCGGCGCGCTGAAGCAGCTCGACCAGATCGACTACCCCACCTACATGGTCGCGATGAACAGCCTGCCGCCGGTACCGTCGATCTACGGCGAGGGCTGGCGCGAGGAGTGGGAGCGCCGCGTGCACGCGGCCGAGCCGTGGATCATCCGCTGGCTCGAGCACCAGCGCGGCGACGACTACTGGCAGTTCGGCTCGCTGAAGCCGACGTACGACGCGATCGAGTGTCCGACGATGATCGTCGCGGGGTGGGCCGACGGCTATCGCAACAACTCGTTCCGGACGTTCGAGGCGCTGACGTGCCCGAAGCGGCTGATCTTCGGACCCTGGGCGCACGCCGCCACCGACACCTCGCTCCCCGGCCCGAATCACGACCTGATCCCCGAGCACCTGAAGTGGTGGGACCGGTGGCTCAAGGGCATCGACAACGGCGTCGACCGCGAGCCGCCGATCGTGCTCTTCGCGCAGCGCTCGACCCTGCCCGGCCCCGACCGCGCGACGATGAACGGCGAGTGGCGGTGGGAGCCGACGTGGCCGCCCGGCCGGCTCGTCGAGACGGCCGTCGAGCTCGCGAGCGCCGAGGCGAACCGCGAGGGCGACGGGCCCGACGCGCTCGATGTCCGCGGCGACGTCGGCTGGACCGCATGGATCAGCTGTGCCGGCGCGATGCCCTGGGGCCAGCCCGACGACCAGCGCCCCGACGAGATCCACTCGCTCACCTACACGTGGGCGCCGCTCGAGGACGACCTCGAGATCCTGGGCCACGCGCGGCTTCGCGTGACGATCACCTCGAGCGCGCCGATCGCCTACCTGAACGCGAAGCTCTGCGACGTGTACCCGACCGGGGAATCCTCGCTCGTCGCGCGCGGCATGCTGAACCTGGCGCACCGCGAGTCCCGCACGGACCCCTCGCCCCTGGAGCCGGGCCGGCCCTACGAGGTCGAGCTCGAGCTCGAGGTCGCGTCGTGGACGTTCGAGGCGGGACACCGGATCCGGCTCGACCTGGCCGGCACCGACTGGCCGAACGCCTGGGCGCCGCCCGAGCCGCTGACGCTCACCGTCGACCGGGCGAGCGCCGTCCTGACGCTTCCCGTGCTCGACGGACCGTCGCCGATCCAGGAGCGCCCGGTCCTGCCCCCGCCCGATGTGGAGCACGCGAACCGGTCGCCGAAGGAGCGCGACAAGCCCGAGGACGAGTCGAAGGGCTCGGTCCGCTGGGAGGTCTCGCACGAGCAGCTCAAACACGAGACGCGCGCCTACGCGGGGAGCTTCGGCGACTACGAGGCGAGCGAGGACGTGCCGGCGTTCGCCGAGCTCTACGACGGCGTGGTCGCGGTCTCGACCGACGATCCCGGCACCGCACGCGCGCACGGCGAGGCGCGGTTCACGTTGCGCTTCCCCGAAGCGACGTGCGAGTCGCACGTGACCGTGAAGCTCGACAGCGACAAGGAGGCGTATCGCCTCGCGATCGAGCTGACCGTGTCGGAGGACGCCGAGGTGCGGTGGGTCCGGCGATGGGACCGCGAGATCCCGCGGGACCACCAGTAGGAGGCGGACGAGGATGCCGTTCGTCGAGGGAACCGATGCGCGCATCTACCACGAGACGTTCGGCGAGGGTCCCGACATCGTGTGGGTCTCGGGCGGCGGATCACCCGGGAGCGACTGGCACCGATATCAGATCCCTCACTTCGAGCGGTCGTTCCGCAACACGACCTTCGACTGCCGCGGGGTGGGGCGCACCGAGTGTGACGCGCCGGAGCCCTGGCCGGTCTCGTCGTTCGCGCTCGACGTCGAGGAGCTGATCGAGGCAACGTGCACCGCGCCCGTCGCGCTCGTCGGACTCTCCCTCGGCTCGTCGATCGCGCAGGAGGTGGCGATCCGCCGGCCCGACCTGGTGCGCTGCGCGATCGTGATGGGCACCGGAGCACGGAGCCCCGGCTGGACCTGGGACTACCAGGAGGCCGAGATCGAGTTCCGCAGGGCCGGCGGCCGGCTCGACGGGATGATGGCGGTCGCGCATTACGGGCCGATGTACTACCCGGCCCGCGTGCTGGGGGACCCGGAGCTCTGGCCGCGGATCCGCGCGCAGCTCCTGGCGTGGCTCGAGACCGACGACAACGAGAAGTCGCTGATCCCGCAGTGGGAGGCCTCGCTCCGGGTCGACCAGCGCGAGACGCTCCCGACATGCGACGTGCCGATCCACGTGCTCGCGTTCACCGAGGACGTCCAGGCGCCCCCGCAGGACGGGAAGGAGGTGGCCGACCTCGCGCCGAACGCCGAGTACCACCTGTTCGAGGGGATGGGTCACGGCTCGATCTACGGCCACACCCATGAGGTGCTGAACCCGTTCATCGAGGACCTGATCCGGCACTACTTGTAGGACTGCGCCGCAGACGATCCGACCCGAGAAACACGAAACCCGGGCGTCTGCCCGGGCATCGGTCTTTGTGCGATATCGCTAGGTAGAGAGTACGCCGCAGGGGCGCTTACGGCAAGTCGGTGTTCAAAATCCCGGTAAACGATCGCGGAACAACAGGAACCCGATCCCCGCGCCCACGTCGAGCAGGAAGTGCGCGATCACGAACGGCCAGGTCCGGCGCCACCGCAGGAACAGGGTCGCGAACAGTACGCCCATCGTGAGGTTGCCGAAGAACCCGCCCCACCCCTGATACAGGTGGTACGAGGCACGCAGCAGGGAGCTCCCCGCGATCGCCGCGATCGGCGTCCAGTCGAGCTGCCGCAGCCGCGTGATCAGGAACCCGACCACGATCACCTCCTCGAGGAGCGCGGCCTCGGCGGAGTTCAGGAGGAGCGCCGGCACCGTCCACCAGTGGCCCGTCGGCGGTACCGGCACCACGAAGCGGTTCACGCCGAGCGCGACGGCGCCGAGATAGACACCGATCCCCGCCACGCCGACCACGGCGAACAACCCCAGCCCACGCGTCAGGTCGAACCGCGGCCGGTCCCACGCCATCCCGATCCCGGCGAGACCCTCGCCGTCGCGGCGCACCAGATGGAACACGAGGTAGACGGGCGCCAGCCCGAACACGAACCCGGCGACCTGCTTGGCGAACTCGCTGCTCTGGTTCCCGGCGGCGACGTACACACCCTTGACCGGCGCCGACGCCAGATCGATCACTGCGTAGACCGCGCTCGCCAGGAGCGACAGCATCAGCACGACGCCGATCTCCTCCCACAGGGTGCGCCGATCGGCGGGCGCGGCCGGGGTGGGCGGAAGGAGGGAGGGGTCCATCGCGGTCACTGTACGCATGGGCGGTCCTCTAGACTTCGCCCCTCCGGGACGAGGAGTTCGAGCGGTGGCGAAACGGGAGACGGCCGATCTGGTGGTGATCGGCGGCGGCGCGATCGGCGGGTGGGCGTCGGTGTTCGCGAAGGAGGCGGGCGCCGGGCGCGTGGTCGTGCTCGACCGCGACGTGGCGGGCAAGGGCGCGTCGAGCCGTGCGGCGGGGATGGTCCGCTCGCAGGGCGGTTCGCCCGACACGGTCAGGCTCGGGACGTGGAGCATCGACTTCTACGGGCGGCAGCGCGAGACCTTCGGGTTCGACTCGGGGTTCCGCGGTCAGGGGTACGTGATCCTCGCCGCGACGCGCGCTGACCAGAAGGCGGCCGCCGACCGGATCGCGATGCAGCAGGAGCAGGGGCTCGACGTGCGCTGGGTCGACGCGGACGAGGCGCGGCGGCTGAGCCCTTCCCTCGCCGAGAGCGGGTACCGCGGCGGGTCGTACGTGTCGACCGACGGGTGGCTCGATCCCCCGACGAACGTCCAGGCGTACCTGCACGCGATGCGCGAGCGCGGCGTGGAGCTCCGCGAACACACCGAGTTCCTCGGGCTGCGCACGAAAGCCGGGCGGGCCGGCACGCGGATCGTGACCGGCGTCGACACGAGCGCCGGCACGATCTCGACCGGCCGGATGATCCTGGCCGCGGGCCCGGGGATGCAGGCCGTCGCGAAGGCCGCGGG
>JANLXF010000268.1:0-6130 GCA_031364965.1 Actinomycetes bacterium
ACTGGAACAGCAGGCGCAGGATGTACTCGGGGTCGGCGTAGCCCGGGAGCCACCCGGTGAACACGATCGGCGCGACCTCGCGCAGATCCCGCAGCGTGGGCATCGTCGCGGGCGTCCAGGCGCGCTGCTCGATCTCGAGGCCGAGGACCTCGCGCCAGCTCGTGACCACAGGCTCCAGCAGCGACGCGTCCTCGTCGAGGGAGGCCACGGCCAGCGGCCCGGTGACCCCGCTCGCCGCGAGGTGTTCCCGGGCGAGATCTGCGTCGAACCGGAGCGCGATGTCGGGCGTGTGGCCCTGGAGCGCCGGCGGCACCACGCCGCCGGTCGCCAGCACCATGTTCGCGGGCAGGGCCTCGACGAGCGCCTCACGGTCGAGCGCGCGGGCGAGCGCGAGGCGCAGGTCCAGGTTCGACGTCACCGGATCGTGGTGGTCGAACGCGAGGTAGCCCGACCACGCCGCCGGGCCGACGACCGCGTCGGGGTGTCGTCCCTCCACGAGGTCGGCGATCCGTGGCGTGTAGCGGACCGTGACCAGGTCGAGCTCGTCGCGCTCGTACCGCTGGGCGGCCCGGGGGATGTCGAGCCGGGCGTACTCGACGCGCGCCACGTTCCCGTCACGCATACCGCGGTAGTCGGGCCGCCGTTCGACCACGAGCGCGTCCGCGTCGCGCTCTGTGATCCGGAAGGGGCCGCTCACCACCTGGCGCTCGGGGTCCGCCCACGCGTCGCCGTCGGCCTCGATCGCGTGTCGCGGCTGCGGGCCGCCGTCGGGCCGGTTCATCACGCTCATGAAGTACGGGGCGGGCGCGGCGAGCCGGAACTCGATCGTGCGGTCGTCGAGCGCGCGAACGCCGATCCGGTCGGGATCGTCGTGGCGCCGCAGGTAGTAGTCCTCGCCCGCCTCGAGCACGAAGTAGATCGCCACGCTGGAGCCCGGCGCGTCGGGGTTCAGCACGCGCTTGATCCCGAACTCGACGTCGTGAGCGGTGAGAGGCACCCCGTCGGACCACGTCAGCCCTTCGCGCAGCCGGAACACGTACCGCAGGCCGTCGTCGGCGATCTCCCACGACTCGGCGAGGTTCGGCACGATCGTGCGCTCGGGCCACTGCTCGACCAGCCGGTCGAACAGGTTCATGCAGAGCTGGATGTTGGGCCAGGCGATGGCCGAGCGCGGATCGGGATCGTTCGGGAGGAAGCTCGACGAGACGCGCAGGACCTCGGCGGGCGCTTCGGCTGGCGGCGCCGGCGGGGTCCAGAAGGCGAACGCCCGTTGGTACGCATCGTTCGCCTCAGCGAAGCGAAGGGACATGTGCAGCGCCAGCGCGAGCTTGAACAGGACGAGCGCGACCTCCTGGCGTTCGCCGCGCCGCTCGAGCAGCGGTAGCAGCTGACGGTAGTGACCGACCGCCTCGTCGAGCGCGTACTCCTGGCGCGCGAGGTCCCCGGCCCGCGTGAGGCAGACGACCGCCTTGTCCTCGTCGGCCGCGCCCAGCCAGTGGTGGGCGAGCAGGCCGGCGACCTCGTCGCGTCGATCCCCGGCGCGGTCCTCCAGCCAGGTCGCGGCCGTGCGGTGGAGGCGCTCGCGGTCTTGGCGAACGAGCGTCCGGTACGCGGCCTCCTGGATCAGCGCGTGCTTGAAGCGGTACTCAGGCTCGGGCCAGCGGCGGGCCTCGCGCACCAGGTCGAGTCGCTGGAGCTCCGTGAGGGTCGCGGTGACGCCGTCGTCGGCGACGAGCGCCTCCAGCATCGGCAGCCCGAACTGGCGGCCGAGCACGGAGGCGGCGGTCAAGGTGGTGTGGGCATCCGGGGAGAGCCGGTCGATCCGGGACAGGATCACCTTCTCGACCGTGGGCGGGATCTCGATCGGCACGGCGTGATCGAAGCGCCACGCGCCGCCGTCGCGCACGAGCGCGCCCGCGTCGGCGAGCGAGCGGACGAGCTCCTCGAGGAAGAACGGGTTGCCCTCGGCGGGCTCGAGGATGCGCCCCGCCATCTCGGCCGGGAGCGTGTCGCGACCGATCATCGCGTCGAGCAGCTCCCGGCCCGCGTCGCCAGACAGAGCCTCGAGCGCGATCTCGCGGAAGCGGTGAGGGAGGGCACGCGCCGCCTCCTCCTTCACGCGCCACGCCGGGTGGTCGCGCTCGGGGCGCATCGTGAGGACGAGCAGGAGCGCCGCGTGCTCGGTGTCCTCCAGGAGCCGCTCGAGCAACTGCAGCGAGGTCGCGTCCGCCCAGTGCAGGTCCTCCAGGGCGACGACCACCGGTCCGTCGTCGGCGAGACGCGAGAGGAGGGTGCGCACCACCTCGAAGGTGCGGTACTGGAGCGCCTCGGGGGAGAGCTCGCCAAGGTGCACGGCTTCCCTCTGATCGGGTTCCAGCCCGAGCAGCGGCGCGAGGTACGGCTCGATCTGGTCCGCGCGGTCCTCGAAGAGGCGTGCCACGTGCCGGCGGAGCGTGACGCGGAGCCGGAGCTCGGGCTCGTCGGCGGACGTTCCGAGCCAGGAATGCAGCAGGTCGCGGAAGGGCCAGTACGGCATCGACTCGCCGTAGGAGACGCAGCGTCCCTCGATCCAGGACGCGGCGGCGTGCTGCACGGGCGCCTCTTCCACCAGGTCGTGGAGCTCGGCGAGGAATCGGGTCTTCCCGATGCCCGGCTCGCCGACCAGCTGGAGGATGCCGCCGGTGCCCTGCAGTACCGCTTCCACCGCGGCCCGGCCCGTCGCGAGTTCGCGATCGCGGCCGATCATCGGGGTCTGCACGCCCTCGAGTCCCCTGACCGTGGGCGCGCCCTCTGCCGCGGCCTCGACCGACCGGGCCGTCACCGGCGCCTCCTTACCCTTCAGGGTCAACGCGACGGGCTCGCCCCACATGAACAGCGGCTCGGTCAGCCGGTGGGTCTCCTCGCCGACCAGGACGGTGCCGGGGGCGGCGTGCGACTGCAGGCGCGCCGCCGTGTTCACGGCGTCGCCGAGTGCGCTGTACTCCACCCGGCTGCCGGCGCCGATCGCCCCGACGACGACCATCCCGGTGTCCACCCCGATCCGCACGCCGAAGCCGCCGACGCCCCAGCCGCGTTCGACCTCGACCGCGAACTGGGCGATGTCCTCGACGACCCGCATCCCGGCGCGGATCGCCCGCTCGGCGTCGTCCTCGTGCGCGACCGGCGCACCGAACAGCGCGAGCACCCCGTCGCCGGCCAGGTCCTTGACCATCCCGCCGAAGGCCTCGACCGCCCCGATCATCCGCGCGACGGCATCGGCCACGATCAGCTTCAGGTCCTCGGGGTCGAGTCGCTCCCCGAGCGGGGTCGAGCCGACGATGTCGGCGAACAGGGCGGTGACGACGCGCCGCTCTTCGCGGATGTCTCCGATCTCGCCCGGCATCGGAGCATCCTCCCACCTCGCGCGGGGTCGTACGCGCGAAACGACGTCGGGGAGTACGATTCGGTGACTGCAGCAACGACGCGGCGAACAGGAGGTAGGCGATGGCTGAGTTCATGGATGTGCACCGCGAGATGAAGGGGATCACGCCCGAGGGCTTGCTGGAGGCGCATCAGGCCGATCTCGACATCCAGGATGCCGACGGCGTGAACTTCAAGCACGCGTGGGCCGATCCGGAGAGCGGGCTGGTGTGGTGCCTGTCGGAAGCCCCCGATGCCGACGCCGTCCGGCGCGTGCACGAGAAAGCGGGCCACCCGGCCGACGAGATCTATCCGGTGCCGGTCCAGGCGTAAGCCCCGCGCCGCACCCGCGCTCCTCGCGGGTCGGTTCAGCCGGACGGGTACAGCGTCCGCTCGACCATCAGGGCCAGCAGCTGCTCCACCGCGAGGTGACACTCCTGGATGTGCGCCGTCACCGTCGACGGCACACGGACGGCAGCGTCGGCGAGCGGCGCGAGTGTCCCGCCCGACGCGCCGGTCAACGCGACCACCCGGACGTCCTGTGACCGCGCCTGCTCGGCCGCCTTGACGACGTTCGCCGA
Organism: Actinomycetes bacterium; assembly: GCA_031364965.1. Lineage (GTDB taxonomy): Bacteria > Actinomycetota > UBA4738 > UBA4738 > HRBIN12 > JAOUEA01. Next base: position 3,981 of record JANLXF010000268.1, read on the forward strand.
GCTGCCGCTCGTGGAGATTGCGATCAGGACGTCGCCGGCGCGTCCGAGCGACTCCACCTGCCGGGAGAACACACCCTCGACGCCGAAGTCGTTCGCGATCGCGGTCAGGAGAGACGAGTCGGTCGTGAGCGCGATCGCGGGGATCGACGGCCGCGGGTTGTCGATCGTGAGCGTGCTCACGAACTCGGTCGCCAGGTGCTGGGCGTCGGCGGCGCTCCCGCCGTTCCCGCAGATCAGGAGCTTCCCGCCGGCTCGCAGCGACGCGATCAGGATCTCGGCGGCGGCCGCGATGTCGTCGAGGCACTCGGCCTCGACCTTGCGCACCGTGTCGGCGGTGGTGGCGAGGTAGTCCCGCGCGGTGTCGCGGAGCTCGTCCTGGGTCACGCGGTGGCCTCCCGTCCGATGGATGCCGCGATGATATCGACCGCCGCAGCGAGGTCCGCCACGACGTGGTCGGCGTCGTCGCCGGCGTTCGTCCGCTCGTCGGCGCCGTGGCCGGTCAGCACGAGGAGGGTGGTCGCGCCGATCGCCCGGCCCATGCCCATGTCGCTCACGTGATCGCCGGCGACGAAGGCCTCGGTAGGGTCGAACCCGAAGCGCGCCGCCGCTTCGCGCGCCATGCCGGTCCCGGGCTTGCGGCAGTCGCAGCCCTCCTCGGGGGCGTGCGGGCAGTGCAGGATCGCGTCGACCTCGGCGCCCTCGGCCGCGAGCATCTCGGTGAGCCGCCTGTGGATCTCGGCGAGCCGTGTCTCGGTCAGGAGTCCCCGCCCGATCTGCGCCTGGTTCGTGACGACCACGATGCCGAGGCCGAGCGCGCGCAGGCGCCGGAGCGCCGCCGCGGAGCCCGGGATGAGCACGAGCTGCGAAGGGCTATCGAGGTGGTCGACCTCCTCGTTGATCGTGCCGTCGCGGTCGACCAGGGCGAACCGGCGCGCGGTCATGCCTCCGGTGTCCAGAGCGCGTCGCCGCGGCGAGCCCGCACGCCCTGGCGTTCGAAGTCGAAGGCCGCGAACTGGCCACCGAGGGCCTCCAGCGCCGCACGCACGTGCGGCCGCGCTCCCGGCTCGCTTGCGATCAGCAGGTACCCACCGCCGCCGGCGCCGCAGATCTTCCCGCCGGAGGCACCGGCGTCGTGCGCCGCGTCGAGCATCGCCTCGATCGGGGTTCCCTCGGTCACGTGGGGGTTCATCCGCTTCTTGGATTCGAACGCGTCCCGGAGCATGGGGCCCAGCCGTTCGAGGTCGCCGCGCTCGACCGTATCGCGCATCGCGTACGCCATCTCCCGGAGCTGCTTCATGCCGAGGAGCGTGTCCTCGCGGCCGGTGCGGAAGAGCTCGATCTGCGTGTCGATCAGGCCGACGTTGCGCCGCACGCCGCCCGTGTAGCACAGGAGCAGCCGACGCCGGAGCTCTTCGAGGCGTCCGGCATCCGCGTGCACCGGCGTCACCCGGGCGCCGCCGGTCCCGAACTCGATCAGGTTGAAGCCGCCGTACGCGGCGGCGTACTGGTCCTGCCAGCCGCCGCTGATGCCGAGGTCGTCGCGCTCGATCGCGTACGACAGGCGAGCGACCTCCTCGGCCGAACACGTCTGTCCGGCGAGCATCGCGAGCCCGGCGACCATCGCGGTCACGAGCGCGGACGATCCGCCGAGGCCGCTGCCCGGGGGCGCCTCGGACTCGATATCGACGTCGACGCCGGTGTGGACGCCCATCCGGTCGATCGCGGCTTTGGCCAGGTCCATGACGCCGTCGTACTCGGGGCTTTCGTCCAGGTGGTACCGCACGAGCTGCCCCAGGTCGAGGGAGCGCACGATGACCTCGCGATCATCGCGCGGGGCGACCCGTACCCGCACGTAGTGGTCGATCGTGGTCGAGAGCACCGCGCCGTCGTGCTCGGCGTACCAGTGCGGGAAGTCCGTGCCGCCGCCGACGAAGCTGATCCGGAGCGGCGCGACGGCGTGGATGGGCGTGAGGTCGGCCATGGGAACGCGGTCAGTCTAGGGGAGTGGGGCCGCGCTCAGGCGTTCAGGCGCTCGGGGCGCTCAGGCGACTTGGCGTTGGAGCCGGCGCCGCTGCTGTTCCGTGAGGCCGCCCCACACGCCGTAGCGCTCGCCGTTCTTGAGCGCCCAGGCCAGGCACTCCACTTTGATC
>JANLXF010000281.1:0-3679 GCA_031364965.1 Actinomycetes bacterium
GGTCACCGTGTTGGCTTCCCCCGGGGTGGGCAAGTCGCGACTTGCGTCCGAGTTCGCAGAGTTGGTGCGGGACCGGGCGGCGGTCCTCGTCGGACAGACCCCGTCATATGGCGGCGTCACGTTCGCGTCGCTCGTGGAGCTGCTGGCCGAGGCAGCCGGCCGACCCGGTGGAGACGCCGAGCAGGTCGCGGCAGCGCTCCGCCAGCGACTGGTCGACCAGCCCGACGGACCGGCTGTGGGTGACCGGCTGGCCCAGGTCCTCGGGCTCGGCGAGGCGCTCGCCTCCGACGCCTCATGGGCCGTGCGACGGCTGCTCGAAGTCATGGCCGCCGAGCGCCCTCTCGTCGTGGTGCTCGAAGACGTCCACTGGGCGGAGACGCCGATGCTGGACCTGGCCGATGCGGTCATCGAGCGTGTGCGTGGTGCCGTGCTCTTCCTCTGCCTCGCGCGACCCGAGCTCCTCGAGCAGCGACCCACGTGGGCGGCCGGCAAGCCACGGGCGATCACCATGACGCTCCCTCCACTGATGCCGGCAGAGGCGCGGCGGGTCGCAAAGCTCCTGCTCGGAGCAGAAGCGCCCGCGGCCGTGGTCGACCGGGTCTGCGAGACGGCCGTGGGGAACCCCTTGTACCTGGAGCAGCTCACCGCGATGCTTGCCGATCAGGGGCTCCTCATCGAGGGTCGCTGGGTCGGCTCGGACGACGCCGACGTCGACATCCCAGAGACCTTGCAAGCCCTGCTCGCCTCGAGGCTCGATCGCCTCGATCCCACGCCGCGTCTGATCCTGGAGCGTGCGGCGGTGGAGGGACGCCGGTTCCGAGTCGCGGCGGTTCACGCGCTTGCTCCCGACCTCGATCGGGAGGAGTTCGAGGCCGCGATCGCGTCTTTGGAGCGGGGTGGCCTCGTCCAGCCGGAGGACGAGGCCGCCGGTCGGTGGCGATTCGCGCACGCGCTCCTCCTCGACGCCGCCTACCGGGGCCTTTCGAAGGAGCTGCGAGCGGATCTGCACGAACGGCTCGCCGACTGGATCACCGACGAGGACGCCGACCAGGCCGACGTCGACGAGTCGGTGGCGCGGCACCTGGAGCTTGCGATGCATCTGCGCGAGGAGCTCGGGGCTCGGGACGAGCGATCCGCCGCTCTCGCGTCGCGCGCCGGTGAGCTCTTCGCGACGGCGGGGTCCCGGGCGTTCACGGCGCTCGACTACATCACGGCCCGCGACTTCCTGAGCCGTGCCGCGGCCCACTTGCCGGAGGGATCGCATCGCCGCATGGAGATCCTCCCGAGCCTTGGGGCCGCGCTTGCGGATTCAGGCCGTGCGGAGGAGAGCGATGCTCTCCTCGTGGAGGCCGTAGATGAGGCGCGTGCCGCGGGATCGGAGCGTGACGCGCTCCGTGCGTCTGTACAACTCCTATCCAACCGTATCTATCGCTCATCGGACGAAGGAGAGATCGAGTCCGCATCTTCGGAAGCGCGGCATGCCTTCAACTCGTTCGAGGCATCGGGTGACGAGGTCGGCATGGCCGAGGCGGCCATCGTGGTCGACAACCTCGAGTTCGCACGTGGGCAGTGCGCTGAGGCGCAGCGGTGGGCGACCACGGCGATGTTCCACGCGCTCGCTGCCGGGCGCCCGAGGGAGGCGACGCAGGGGGCCGGCGACCTGATCGGGATCGCGTTCGTCGGACCCGTCCCGTTCACGCGTTTCGCCACGGATGCACAAGAGCTGTTCGCCAGCGGCGATCCCGTCTCCGACATGTGCGGACATGCCCTGATGGCGGCGGCCGCGCTGGCCGCCGGCGACGACGACGACTTCCGCGAGCACGAGGAGCGGCGGTGCGACGTCGTGGCCCGCCACGGACTCGCGTGGCTAGGCGCCGCCCATGGGATGGAGATCGCCTTCGTCGAGCTATGGGCGGGCCGAGCGGAGGCGGCCGAGTGGCGGCTCCGGGAGGCGCAGCAGTTCTTCACCCAGATCGCCAACGTCTGGTACATGAGCGTCGCCAACGGGTACCTGTGCGAAGCGGTCTACGCGCAGGATCGCCCGCGCGAGTTCCTCCGTCTCGCGGACGCGTACTCGGCCTCCTCGCTCATGACCGACCGTCTCTACCTCGTCAAGCGTCAGGTGGTGCTGGCGCGGGCCCACCTGCTCCGCGGGTCCGCGGTAGAGGCGGAGGCCTCGGCGGGACGCGCGCTCAAGCTCCTCGAATCCACGGACCTCATCCCCGACAGGGTAGATGCTCTGCTCGTGCTCGCGGACGCGCTGGACGAGCGGGGGATGGGGGATCAGGCGGCGACGGCGCGTCTCGACGCCATCGCGAAGCTCCGAGCCAAGGGCAACATGGCGGCGGTCGCGCGACTCGATCGCTGAACCCCCTGACCGGCGTTCCTGAGTGTCGGCGATGGCCTCTGTTCACTCAGGGGAACTTCTCGTCGCCTACCGTCAAGCGCTGGTGTCGCCGGAAGCGTTGTCCGCGACAAGCGAACGGCCGCGTCGTCGAAGGTCAGCTCACGACCCGATAGAGGTGCCAGCGGTCGGGGACGCCCTTCAGCTCGTGTTCGCCGGCATCCTCGAAAGCGAGGCCCGATCCCGCCGTCAGATCCTTGACGGTTTGTGACACGAGGACCTCCGAGGGCCCCGCCAAGGCCCCGACGCGCGCGCCGATCGCCGCGGTCGGTCCGCCGAGGCGACCGTCGATCACCTCGCATTCGCCCACGTGGACGCCGGCGCGGATCTCGAGGTCGAGGTCGCGCACCTTCCTCGTGATGGCTTCGGCGCACCTGACCGCTCCGGCGGGGCCCGCGAACGTCGCATAGAAGCCGTCGCCGGCCGTGTCGACCTCGGAACCGTCGAAGGAGGCGAGTTCGGCCCGCACGAGCGCATGATGGCGCTCGAGCAGCGCTTTCCACATCTCGGCACCGAGGCGGAATGCGGTCTCGGTGGAACCCACGATGTCGGTGAACAGCACCGCTCTGAGCTCCCGATCCGACGCGAGCGCTCGGGGCGCCACGCCGATGAAGTCCCGTATCGCGGCGACGAGGGAGTCCTGGTCCCCAGCGGCTGAGTAGTGTTCCGAGCCCGGGATGGTCATAAGTGTCGCCCCGGGGATGGTGCTCGCGACGAACGCTGCCTCTTCCGTTCCCTCCTCGAACTCGCGAACTAGGCAGAGCGTCGGCACGCCGATCGAAGGAAGGACGTCACGGACGTCCGTTTCATAGGTGCGGCGGAGCAGCTCGGCTGCGTCGCCGGGCGCGACCCAGTGGCGTTGGAGACGCGCATACCATCGAATGAGCTCGCGGTCACCCACCATGGAGGGCGTCACCTCACCCATGAACTCGGCCGCATAAGCATCGGTTCCCCAGTCCGTGCGCACGGTCTCGACGCCTGCACGCGCCTCGTCCTCTGTCACGCCCCACGGGTAGCCCTCCTCGTTGGTTCCGCGAGCGGTCGGATCGAAGAGACAGAGTGCCCGGACCCTGCGCGGATACATCGCGGCGAAGAGCGGGGCGACCATATTCCCCGCGCTGACGACGACCGTAGACCGTGAACCAGCTGTATCGAGGACGGCGAGGATGTCCCATGCTTCCGTCTCGAGATCGGGAAGGCCGGCGAACCGATCCGACAGACCGGTGCCGCGCATGTCGTGGCGAATCACCCTCGCGAACGCGTTCAGCTTCTCGG
>JANLXF010000041.1:0-1682 GCA_031364965.1 Actinomycetes bacterium
CGCGGCGCCCTCGATCACTTCTTCTTCTCCCTGGCTCCACCGTCGTCGACCCGGAGCGCCGCGATGAACGCCTCCTGCGGCACGTCGACGCGGCCGACGCGGCGCATCCGCGCCTTGCCCTTCTTCTGCTGCTCGAGGAGCTTGCGCTTGCGCGAGATGTCGCCGCCGTAGCACTTGGCCGTCACGTCCTTGCGCTTGGCCTTCACGGTCTCGCGCGCGATGATCTTCGAGCCGATCGCGGCCTGGATCGCGACGTCGAACAGCTGCCGCGGGATCAGCTCCTTCAGCCGCTCGACCATCTGCTTGCCGTAGGGGTATGCGCGGTCGCGATGCACGATCGTGCTGAACGCGTCGACCGGCTCCCCATGCAGCAGCACGTCCACGCGCACGAGTTTCGCGTCTTGGTACCCGTACGGCTCGTAGTCGAGGCTCGCGTACCCCTTCGTCCCCGATTTCAACGCGTCGAAGAAGTCGAACACGATCTCGGCCAAGGGCAGCACGTAGTGAACCTCGACCCGCTCGGGGGTCAGGTACTTCATGTCGACCATCTCGCCGCGACGCGACTGGCAGAGCTCGAGCACCGCCCCCAGGTGGTCGGCCGGCGTGATCACCGTCGCGAACACGATCGGCTCCTCGATTCGGTCATACTCACCGCCCTCGGGCATCTCGGCCGGGTTGTGGACCACGGTGACCTCGTCGCCCTTGAAGACCTGGAACTCGACGTTGGGCGCCGTCGCGATCAGCTCCAGGTCGAACTCGCGCTCGAGCCGCTCCTTCACGATGTCCATGTGGAGCAGCCCGAGGAACCCGCATCGGAACCCGAACCCGAGCGCCATCGAGGACTCCGGCTCGTAATGCAGGGCGGCGTCGGAGAGCTTCAACCGGTCGAGCGCCTCACGCAGGTCGGAGTAGTCGCCGCCCTCGGCCGGGAACAGGCCGGACCACACCATCGGCTTGGGCTCGCGGTAGCCGGGCAGCGGCTCGGTCGCGCCGCGCTTGCCGGCGAGCGTGATCGTGTCGCCGACCTTCGCGTGGTGCACGTCCTTCAGCCCGGTCACGAGGTAGCCGACCTCCCCCGGCCCGAGCGAGTCGACCGGGGTGGGATCGGGCGCGTTCACGCCGGTCTCTTCGGCCTCGGACTCCACGCGGGTGGCGAACATCCGGATGCGGGCCCGGCTGGGCAGTCTCCCCTCCTTGATGCGGACGTACGTGATCACCCCGCGGTACGCGTCGAACATCGAGTCGAAGATCAGGGCCTGGAGGGGCTTCTCGGGGTCGCCCACCGGGTGCGGCACCCGGTCGATCACGGCCTGCAGCAGGGCCGGGACGCCCTCCCCCGATTTCGCGCTCACGCGCAGGATGTCGTCCTCGTCACAGTCGAGCAGGTCGGCGAGCTCCTTCGCGCGCTGATCCGGCTCGGCCGCGGGCAGGTCGATCTTGTTCAGCGCGGGCACGATCACGAGGCCGGCGTCGCGCGCGAGGTGGTAGTTCGCGAGGGTCTGCGCCTCGAGCCCCTGGGCCGCGTCGACGAGCAGGATCGCGCCCTCGCAGGCCTCGAGCGAGCGCGACACCTCGTAGGTGAAGTCGACGTGGCCGGGCGTGTCGATCAGGTTCAGCTCGTAGCCGTCGTGCAGGAGCCGTACCGACTGGGCCTTGATCGTGATCCCTCGCTCGCGCTCCAG
>JANLXF010000059.1:0-6812 GCA_031364965.1 Actinomycetes bacterium
CGGGAGTCAACGTGTGGGACAACGGCGGCCACCGCGAGACCCCTGAGGCGGGCAGAAGGCACACCACCTGCTGAGCGATCGCTCGGGAGGTGGCATCCTGTGCGTGCGCGCGCACGGCTGGGTACGCTTGCGTCCTATCGCCTGAAGGGAACACGTGTGATCTGCCCAGGCTGCGGGACCCGGAACGAATCCGACCGCAAGTTCTGCCTGGAGTGCGGCGCTCGTCTGTCGGTGCTGTGTCCGTCCTGCGGCAGCCCGAACCCGCCGGGCAAGTTCTGCGGCGAATGCGGATCTGCGCTCTCGGGTGCGGTCGGTGCCCCCGAAGAAGGCGTGGCCGCCGAGGCGGCACCGCGCTCGACCGAGCGCCGCCTGGTCTCGGTGCTGTTCCTCGACCTGGTGTCGTTCACCACGCTCTCCGAGCAGCGCGACGCCGAAGATATGCGTTCACTGATGGACGCCTACTTCGCGACGGCTCGGACGGCGATCGAACGTCATGGCGGCGTGGTCGAGAAGTTCATCGGTGACGCGGTGATGGCGGTGTGGGGCACGCCGATCACGCACGAGGACGACGCCGAGCGCGCGGTGCGCGCGTCGCTGGAGCTCGTCGACGCGGTCGCCGCGCTTGGCGCCTCGATGGATCTCCCGTTGCAGGCCCGCGCCGGCGTGCTCACCGGGGAGGCGGCCACTTCCCAAGACTCCGGTAACCAGGGCATGGTCACCGGCGACATGGTGAACACGGCGTCCAGGCTGCAGTCCGCTGCCGCGCCGGGCGAAGTGTTCGTGGGCGAGGCGACGTTCCGTGCCGCCTCGCGCGCCGTGGCGTTCGACGCGGTGGGTGACCTCACGCTGAAGGGCAAGGAGGGGCCCGTGCCCGCGTGGCGCGCCCTCCGTGTGGTCGCCGAGCGTCAGGGCCACAACCGGATCGGGATCGAGCCCCCGTTCGTGGGCCGCGCCGAGGAGCTCCGTCTGCTGAAGGACATGCTGCACGCGACCGGCCGCGAGGGGAAGTCGCGCGTGGTCTCGGTGACGGGGGTCGGCGGCATCGGCAAGTCGCGCCTGGCCTGGGAGCTGCTCAAGTACGTCGACGGCCTCGAGGAGACGATCTGGTGGCATCGCGGGCGATGCCCCTCCTACGGCGACGGCATCACGTTCTGGGCCCTGGGCGAGATGGTCCGCATGCGTGCCGGCATCGCTGAGACCGACGCACCGGGGGTCTCGCGGTCGAAGCTGGCGGTCTCGGTCGCCGAGCACGTGCCCGACGAGGACGAGCGCCGGTGGCTCGAACCGCGGCTCGCGTTCCTGCTCGGGCTCGACGAACGGCCCGCCGGCGGCCGCGAGGAGCTCTTCGCCGCCTGGCGGACCTTCTTCGAGCGCATCAGCGACGTCGGCACGGTCGCGATGGTGTTCGAGGACCTGCAGTGGGCCGACGCCGGCTTGCTCGATTTCATCGAATCGATGCTCGAATGGTCGCGGAACAAGCCGATCTTCATCGTCACCCTGGCGCGTCCCGAGCTTGCCGACCGCCGGCAGAACTGGGGCGCGGGCCAGCGCAGCTTCCTGACCATGCACCTGGAAGCGCTCCCCGACGCGGCGATGGCCGAGCTCGTGCGCGGGATGGTGCCCGGCGCCGACGACGCGGCCGTGGCCCGGATCGTGGAGCGCGCCGAGGGGATGCCGCTGTACGCGGTCGAGATGATCCGGATGCTTGCCGACCGCGGCGTGCTGCGACCCGGTGAGGGCTCCTTCGAGCTCGTCGGCGATCTTGGCGAGATCCAGGTCCCCGAGACGCTGCATGCGCTGATCGCCTCGCGGCTGGACGCGCTCGGACCGGAGGATCGTGAACTGCTCCAGGAGGCGTCGATCCTCGGGAGGAGCTTCACGCTCGACGCCCTCGCGGCCGTGACCGACGCCGATCCCGTGTCGCTCGAGCCGCGGCTCCTCGACTTCACGCGTAAGGAGTTCCTCGTCTTCGAGGCCGATCCGCGGTCGCCGGAACGCGGCCAATACGCCTTCGTCCAGAGCATCATCCGTGAAGTCGCCTACGGGATGCTCTCCAAAGCCGATCGTCGCAGCAGACACTTGGCGGCGGCGCACCATTTCGAGGCGGCCGGCGACGACGAGCTAGCGGGTGTCGTGGCCGCGCACTACGTGGAGGCCCTGGGCGCCACACCTCCCGGTCCCGATGCCGATGCCCTGTCCGCCAGGGCGCGTGACTGGCTCGGGCAGGCGGCGGAGCGGGCGACCTCGCTAGGCTCCCCGGATCAGGCGCTGGTCTTCGCCGAGCAGGCGCTCGAGATCACGCCGTCGGGTGCGGAGCGGGCGGAGCTCCTGCGGCGCGCGGCTCGGGCCGCCGGCGATGCCCTGCGGCACGAGCAGCAGTTCGGGTTCCTGCGGGAGGCGGTCGACGAACTGCGCGACCTCGGCGATCTCAACGCCGAGGCGGTCGCCACCGGCGACCTCGTCCAGGCGCTGAGCGGCCCCAATCGGTGGGACGAGATCAAGGTCGTGGTGCCCGAGTTCCAGGCCCGGCTGGGGGACGGCGGCGACGATCGCGCCCGGGCTGAGCTCGACCACGCGCTCGCGTACGTCGCATGGTTCGAGGGAGATATCGAGGCCTGCCTCGCTGCGATCGATCGGGCCCTGCCCGGCTACGAGCGGGCGCGCGTCCGCGATCGCGTCCAGAAGGCGTTGATCGATCGCGCGAACATCCTGATGTCCCTCGGCCGGTACCGAGAGGCCACCACGGTGCGGCGCGGGATGCTCGCGACCGCGTCCGAGGAGAACGATCTGCGCACGATGTCGACGGTGCTGGTCGGACTCGCGCTCGAGGCCGAGGAATGGTCCGACGCGCTCGCGCTGTCGTTGGAGGCCGCGTCGGTCGCGCGCCGCGGCGGCTACGGCGCTCCCGAGATGCTCGCGCTCGCCAACGGCGTGGAGTTCGCGGTGGAGGCGGGCGCGTGGGATACCGCCGACGAGGTGCTGGCGGACCTGCACGCCCGCCCCGACCTGCCTCGCACCCTCCTCGACGCGGTCTGGATGGACTCGGCGCTGCTCGCCGCCTATCGCGGCGATCTACCCGGCGCGGACGCCGCGATCGCCGCGGTGAGCGACGACACGAAGGCGTCGGCCGATCCCTCGCCCCGCGCCTGGTACCGGCGCGTCCTCGCGGTGATCGCGATGATGGACGGCGACGTGTCGGGCGCCTGCGACGAGGCCTTCGGGGCGGTCGACGAGGAACCGATGGGCCCGAACGCCCTCGTCGCCGCCTGGGTCGCCGGCCGCGCCGCGGTGTGGCTCGGCGATGCGGCGAAGGTGCGGACCGCACTCGAACGGATGCCGCTGCAGGAAGGACGGTGGCACGCGGCGGCGCGGCGCGCGCTCGAGGCGGGGATCGATGCACTCGAGGGACGGACGAGCGAGGCGGCGGCCTCGTACGACACGGTGCTCGCCGCGCGGCTCGCCGCCGGAGATCGTTTCTCCCACGCGCTCGTCACGCTCGACGCGGTCGCGGCGCTCCCCGCAGCGCTGGTTCCCGAGGGCGCCGTCGCCGCCGCCCGTGCCTATCTCGAGGAGCTCCGCGCCGATGCCCTGATCGCCCGGCTCGACACGATCGCTCGGCCGGCCGTGCACGAGACGACCTGATCCGCCCACGCCCGCCCAACCTCGCGCGAGGACGCCACGCTTCGGGAGGAGTACCGTTGCGCGACGCTGGTGGAACCGATCGCTCCTGGAGGCCGTCGAACCGATGCAGGCTGACCCCGGCAACATCCTGATCGTCGATGACGATCTATTGAACCGCCGCCTCCTGACCAAGAGCCTCGAGAACGACGGGCATCGCACGTCGCAGTACGACAACGGGTTCGCGGCGCTCGCGGCGATCCCGACCGACCAACCCGACCTGATCCTGCTGGACGTCGAGATGCCCGGGCTCGACGGCATCGAGGTGCTCGAGCGCATCAAGGCCGACGAGACGCTCCAGCACATCCCCGTGATCATGATCTCGGGGGTCGAGGACTCCGCGAGCATCGTCAGGTGCATCGAGGCCGGCGCCGAGGACTTCCTCCCCAAGCCGTTCGACCCCGTGATCCTGCGGGCGCGCATCCGGTCGGGCCTGAACCGAAAGCGCCTTCGCGACCTGGAAGAAGATCGCGTCCGCGACGTGTTCACCCGGTTCCTCCCCGAGCCGATCGCGGCCGAGGTCCTGGCGCGGAGCGGCGGCCAGGCATCGATCGGCGCGGTGCGGGTCTGGGCGACGGTCATGTTCATCGACCTGCGCGGCTTCACGACCTTCGCCGAGTCTCGGCCGGTCGAACAGGTCATCGACGTTCTGAACCGGTTCCTCGGGACGATGGGCGACGCGGTGCTCGATCACGGCGGCACGCTCGTCTCGTACCTCGGGGACGGCCTGATGGCGGCGTTCGGGGCGCCGATCGAGGGGATGGATCACGCCGACCGCGCCGTCGCCGCCGCGCGCGAGATGGCGACCGACCGGTTGCGCGGGTTCAACGCCTGGCTGGGGGAGCAGGGGGTCGACGAGGGGTTCCGGATGGGGATCGGCCTCAACTCCGGGCGGGTGATGTCCGGCACGATCGGGTCCGAGCGCCGGATCGAGTACACCTTGATCGGGGACACGGTGAACACGTCCGCGCGGATCGAGCAGCTCACGAAGCAGTCCGGGCACACGATCCTGGTCGCCGACCAGACCCGCTCCAACATGACGGCCGGGGCCGACGGCCTCACCTTCGTCGACGAGTTCGAGATCCGCGGCCGGCAGTCGCGGCTCAAGCTGTGGACCGCCGACGAGCCCGAGGCACCGTCCTCGTGAGCGACGCCGACCAGGGTCGGTCGCAGCAGGTCCAGTCCGCGCTCTACCGGATCGCCGAGACGGCGAGCGCCGCGCAGGACATGCAGGGGTTCTACAAGCAGATCCACGGGATCGTCGGCGAGCTGATGTACGCGAAGAACTTCTACATCGTCCTCTACGACGAGGAGCGGCAGCTCATGAACTGGCCGTTCGCCCTCGACGAGGCCGACGACGGCTTCCCCGATCCCAACGTGTGGGAGCCGATGGGCACCGGAGCGTCTCGCGGTCTGACGGCGCTGGTGCTGCGGACCGGCACGCCGCTCCTGATCACGTCGATGACGCAGATCGACGACCTCGTGGAACGCGGAGAGATCGACTTCCTGGGCGCCAAGGGGTCCACCTGGCTCGGCGTGCCCCTGCGCGCCGAGGGCCGGACGGTCGGCGCGATGGTGGTCCAGAGCTACCGCGAGGACATCCAGCACACGGAGGAAGACAAGGAGCTCCTGACCTTCGTCGCGAACCACGTCGGCGCGGCGCTCAGCCGCGCGCGCGCGATCGAGGAGACGCGGCAGCGCAACGCGGAGCTCGCGCTGATCAACGACGTGCAGCGCGGCCTGGCCGAGAACCTCGAGATGCAGTCGATGTACGACCTGGTCGGCGACCACCTCCAGGAGATCTTCGACGCGCAGGTGGTGGACATCGGCATCATCGACCGGGGCGCGGGGCTGATCCGGTTCCCGTACATGATCGAGCGGGGTGTCCGATACCCGGACGAGCCCTCCGACATGGACGAGGGGATGACGGGGTACGTCCTCAAGTCGCTCGCGCCGCTCCTGATCAACGAGCGGATCGCGCAGCGGCTGGTCGAGCTGGGCATCGAGGGCCTGCTCATGGGTTCGGGTGAGGCTGCGAAGTCGGTGCTGGTGGTCCCGCTCGTGGTGGGCGGCGTGGCGACGGGCCGGATCTCGCTGCAGAACCTGGACCACGAGCACGCGTTCACCGACGCGGACGTCAGGCTCCTCACCACGATCGCGGGCAGCCTGAGCGTCGCGCTCGAGAACGCGCGGCTGTTCGAGGAGACCCGCCAGCGCAATGCCGAGCTCGCGCTGATCACCGAGGTGCAGCGAGGCCTGGCGGAGAACCTCGAGATGCAGGCGATGTACGAGCTCGTCGGGGATCGCCTCGTGGAGATCTTCGACGCGCAGGTCGTGGACATCGGCATCCTCGATCGGGAGGCGGGGGTGCTCCACTTCCCCTACGCGATCGAGCGCGGCGTCCGGTATCCGGATGAACCCCAGCCCGTCACCAAGGGGTTCAGCCGCCACGTGCTCGCGACGCGTGAGCCGCTCTTCGTCAACGCCGACGTCGAGGGACGGATGGCCGACCTGGGGATCCAGACCGCCACGATGGGTTCGGGCGAGATGGCGAAGGCCGTCCTGTTCGTCCCGCTGATCGTCGGCGGCGAGGCGACGGGCAGGATCTCGCTCCAGAACCTCGACCACGAACACGCGTTCAGCGAAGCCGACGTGGCACTTCTGACCACGATCGCGGGCAGCTTGAGCGTGGCGCTCGAGAACGCGCGCCTGTTCGAGGAGACGCGGCAGCGCAACGCCGAGCTCGCGCTGATCAACGACGTGCAGCGGGGCCTGGCCGCGAAACTTGAGATGCAGGGGATGTACGACCTGGTGGGCGACCGTCTCGTCGAGATCTTCGATGCGCAGGTCGTCGACATCGCGATCGTGGACCGTTCTTCGCAGCTGATCCACTTCCCGTACACGATCGAGCGAGGCGTGCGCTTCCCCGACGAGCCGATGGAGATCATCGGGCTCCGCAAGCACGTGCTCGAGACCCACGATGCTCTCGTGATCAACGAGAACGCGACCCAGAAGGCCATCGAGTTCGGCCAGCCGGGCGCGATCCAGGGGGAGCCCGCGAAGTCAGTCGTCCTCGTGCCCCTCGTCGTGGGCGGCCGAGCGAACGGCGTGATCTCGCTGCAGAACCTCGACCG
>JANLXF010000118.1:0-13912 GCA_031364965.1 Actinomycetes bacterium
CGTCACACCGGCCGCGCGCATCCGGGCGATCCACGCCACGATCGCCCCGGGGTTGAAGCACATCTGGGTCGCCATGTAGGTGGCGAGCTTCTGCTTCTCGAGCAGGACTTCCAGCAGCCGCTCGTCGGCGATGTCGTGGTGGCCCTCCGGGTACGACGGCACCCCGATCTCGGTGAACGGGTGGCCGGCCTCGTCGATCGCGCGCAGCAGCATCAGTCCGTCGTGGAACGCTCCCTTGTCCTTCGCGTCGCCACCCACCACGAAGACCTGCCGGAACCCCGCCTCGCGGCAGCGAGCCAGCACCTCACCGAGGTGCGCACGGTCGCGGATCATGTGCGCCGACAGATGGGGGATGACACTGTGGCCGCGCTCGGCGGCGGTGGTCGCGAGATCCAGCGTGGCCTCGATCCCGTGGCTCGGGGACGCCGTCACCGTGATCGCCGCCGCGTGCGGGAGCTCGTCGAGCTTCTCGGCCGCGTTCGAGAGCGGGATCAGCTCGAACTTCGGCTCGGCGACGAGCAGGCGGAGCGACACCGCCTGCTCGGCCGTCAGCCCCGCGATCTTCCGCTTGCGTACCGCCACCATCCGTTCGCCCTCCTAGACGTTCGAGTCGGGGAAGGAGGCCTTCTTCCGCTCGATCCACTCCGTGAGCTCTGCGTCGATCGCGTCGTCGATCGCCGGAGGCTCGTACTCGGCGAGCATCTTCTTCCAGGCGGCGTTCGCCCGGTTCGTCGTGTCGAGCGCCCCTTCGGCCTCCCATTGCTCGAAGCTGTTGTTGTCGGCCATCGAGGACCGGAAGAACGCGGTCTCGAAGTTCGCGAGGGTGTGGGCCGTGCCGAGGAAGTGCTGGCCCGGACCGTTCTCGATGATGGCATCGACCGCCTGGCCGTTCGGGCTGAGGTCCACTCCTTTGGCGAACTCCGCCATCATCCCGCACTGGTCCAGGTCCATCACGAACTTCTCGTAACCCATGGTCAGGCCGCCCTCGAGCCATCCGGCCGAGTGCAGCACGAAGTTCACGCCGGCCAGGATCGTCGGCTGGAGCGTGTTCGCCGACTCGTACGCGGCCTGCGCGTCGGGGATCTTCGACGCCGTGAGCGATCCGCCGCTGCGGAACGGCACGCCCAACCGGCGCGCACATGCGGCGAGCGAGTAGAGCACCAGCGCAGGCTCGGGGGTCCCGAACGTCGGCGCCCCCGACTGCATCGACATCGACGACGCGAACGACCCGAACACGACCGGGGCGCCGGGGCGCACCAGCTGCACGTACGCCATGCCGACGAGGGCTTCGGCGAGGGTCTGCGCGGCCGCGCCGGCGACCGTGGCCGGCGACATCGCCCCGGCCAGGATGAACGGGGTCATGATCACGGCCTGGTTCGCCTCGGCGTAGGCGCGCGCCGAACCGAGCATGATGTGGTCCCACACGAGCGGCGAGTTCGCGTTGATCAGGCTCAGGACGTACGCGCCCGACTCGAGCGCGTCGGCACCGAACAGGATCCTCGCCATGTCGACGGTGTCCCGCGCGCGCTGCGGGTGCGTGACCGAGCCCATGAAGGCTTTGTCCGAGTAGCGCATGTGCGCGTAGACCATGTCGTAGTGCCGCTTGTTCACGGGTAGGTCGACCGGCTCGCAGACCGTGCCGCCCGAGTGGTGCAGGAACGGCGTCGAGTACGCGAGCTTCACGAAGTTGCGGAAGTCCTCGATCGTGCCGTAGCGGCGTCCGCGGTCGAGGTCGCGCACGAACGGCGACCCGTACGCGGGCGCGAGCACCGTCGCGTTCCCTCCGATCAGCACGTCGTTCGCGGGGTTGCGGGCATGCTGCACGAACTCGCGCGGCGCGGTGGCCTGCACCAGGCTGCGCGCCAGCCCGCGCGGGAACCGCACGCGCTCGCCGTCGACGTCGGCGCCTGCCCCCGCGAACAGCTCGAGCGCGTCGGGCGCCTCGCGGATGTCGATACCCACCTGCTCGAGGATCGTGTCGGCGTTGTGCTCGATCAGCTCCAGGCCCTCGGTGCTCAGCACCTCGACCGGGGTCAGCTCGCGCGTGATGAACGGCACCTTCTCGGCTACGGCAGCCAGCCGGGCGGCGGCGCGACCGGCACGACCTCCCGTGCGGCGACCCTTGGGGGCGTCCTCGGTCATGTGCGTGCTCCTCTCGATCGTCGGGATCGCGCCGACCGCTCGGGTCGCGCGGCGGCGCTGGGCGCCGGCAGGTCGACCGCGGCGGCGAGCCGCGGGAATGCATCGGTGGCGTGCGGGATGCCCATCGCGCCCACGAAGTGCTCCTGGAACCGCGGCTCGACCGCGGTCTCGATCTTCTCGACGCGACGGACCACCGCCTCGATCTCGTCGCGGGCGGCGCGGTTGAGGAGCGCGATCCGCGCGCCGGTGCCCGCCGCGTTGCCCGCGCTCGTCACGTTGGCGGGATCGCAGTCGGGCACGAGGCCCAGCACCATCGCGTGGACCGGGTCGATGTGCGCGCCGAACGCGCCCGCCAGTCGGATCCGGTCGACCGTCTCGATCCCGAGGTGGTCCATCAGGAGTCGGCAGCCGGCGTAGAGCGCGCCCTTCGCGAGCTGGATCGCGCGGACGTCCATCTGGGTGATGACGACGCGGGGGGTGCCCTCGCGCAGCACGTAGCCGAAGGTCCGTCCCTGCTCGACGATCCGCGCCGAGCGAGCCGCGAGCGATCCGTCGATCACGCCGTCGGAGGTCAGGATCCCCGCGAGGAACATCTCGGCGACGACCTCGATGATCCCCGAGCCGCAGATCCCGGTGATCGCCGCGTCGTCGAAGCCGGGCTCGTCGCTCCAGGCCTCGGTCCCGATCACGCTGAATCGAGGCTCCATGGTCTCGCGGTCGATCCTCACGCGCTCGATCGCCCCGGGAGCCGCGCGCTGCCCGGCCGAGATCTGCGCGCCCTCGAACGCGGGCCCGGTCGGCGAGGAGGCCGCCAGCAGCCGGTCGCGGTTGCCGAGGACGATCTCGGCGTTCGTGCCGACGTCGACGATCAGGTTCACGACGTCCTGGTCGTGCGGCGCCTCGGACAGGATCACGCCCGCGGTGTCGGCGCCCACGTGCCCGGCGATGCAGGGCAGCAGGTACACGCGCGCCCCGGCGCTCGGGGCCGCCAGGTCGAGCTCTCGCGCGCGCCGGTGCACCGCCTCGTCGGTCGCGAGGGCGAAGGGCGCGCCGCCGAGCTCGGTGGGGTCGAGACCGAGGAACAGGTGGTGCATGATCGGGTTCCCGACGACGGTGAGGGCGAGCACGTCGCCCGGATCCTCGGCGGCCGTCTCGCACAGCTCGCGGATCAGCCCGTCGACGCACGCGCGGATCACGCTCGTGAGCTCCGTCTCGGCGCCGGGGTTCATCATCACGTAGCTGACCCGGCTCATCAGGTCCTCGCCGAACCGGATCTGCGGGTTCATCGTCCCGGCGCTCGCGAGCACCTCGCCGGTTTCCAGGTCGCACAGATGGCCGGCCACCGTCGTCGACCCGATGTCGAACGCGATGCCGAGTGCGCGGTCATGGAACCCGGGACGCACCGACACGATCGTAGCGCCGTCGTGCACGGCGACGGTCGCGGCCCACGCACCGGCGCGGAGCGTTCGCTGGAGGTCCCCGAGCACCTGGGTGTCGCACGAGAGACTCGTGAGACCCCACTCGCGCTCGAGCGCCTCGCCGAGCCGTTGCAGGTCGCCGCTCGGGTCGGCCAAGTCCGGCTCGCGGACCTCGACGTAGTGGAGCCGAACGACCGGATCGATCTCGATCGCGTGCGCATCGGCCTCTTTGCGAACGACCTGACGGTGCACCTGGCTCTCCGGAGGGACGTCGACGACGAGGTCGCCGCACACCTCCGCGTGGCAGCCGAGCCGCCGATCATCGGGCAGCCCGTGCAGGCCGCGGAAGCGCGTCTCAGGCTCGCTGAACGACGTCAGGTGGTCCCCACGCGAGACGATGCCGTGCTTGGCGAACTCCCCTTCGCTGACGACGATCTGGCAGCGCCCGCAGATCCCGCGGCCACCGCAGACCGAATCGAGGTCGACGCCGAGCGCGCGGGCGGCCGCCAGCAGGTTCGTGCCTTCGGCGAAGCGTCCTCGCTTGCCCGAAGGCGTGAAGACGACGAGGGGTTCCTCGACGGTCACGGCGCGGGGGGCGCTTCGGTCGTGACGTCCCGGTCGCCGGCGGCGGCATCGGGCTCGGGCGTTCCCGCACCGCGACGACGGCCCTCGCGGCCGCCGCGGCGCCCCGACGTCGGTCCGCCGGTCGGGTCCTCGCGATATCGGCCGATCCATGCCCCACAGTGCTCGTCGGCGCCCATCAAGACGTCGGCGGCCATCACGGCCTGGCGCACCTCCTCGTGGAGCGGACTGGTGATCGCACTCGTCATCCCGTTCGCGATCGCCATCGCCAGGAACGCGCCGTTGATGCCGTTGCGGTTCGGCAGACCGAACGAGATGTTCGACGCGCCGCACGTGGTGTTGACGCCGAGCTGGTCGTGCAGGCGGCGCACGAGCGCGAACACCTGGCGGCCCGCGGTGCCCATCGCGCCGATCGGCATCACGAGCGGGTCCACCACGATGTCGTGGGCCGGGATCCCGTGGTCGGCGGCGGCACGGACGATCTTCTCGGCGACGGCGAACCGGACGTCGGGATCCTCGCTGATCCCGGTCTCGTCGTTCGTGATCGCGACCACGGCTGCGCCGTACCGCGCGACCAGAGGCAGCACCTGCTCGATCCGCTCGTCCTCGCCCGTCACCGAGTTCACGAGCGGCTTGCCCTGATACGCGGCAAGCCCCGCCTCCAATGCCGCGACGATCGACGAGTCGATCGAGAGCGGAAGGTCGGTGAGCGACTGCACGAGCCGGATCGTCTCGGCAAGGATCGCGGGCTCGTCGGCGAGCGGGATCCCCGCATTCACGTCGAGCATGTGGGCGCCCGCGGCCACCTGGGCGTGGGTGTCGGCGATCACGGTCGAGAAATCGCCGGCCTTCATCTCGGCGGCGAGCTTCTTGCGGCCAGTCGGGTTGATGCGCTCGCCGATGATGACGAACGGGCGACCGCTGCCGATCACGACCTCGCGCGAGCTGCTCGAGACAACGGTGTCGGCCATCAGACGTCCTCGGCCGAGGGCCGGACGGCCTCGGCGCCGGCCACGTCCGGGCCGCCCTTGATGCCGCCGGACCGGATCGATGCGCGCAACACGTCGTCGGTCCATTCGGCTTCCAGACGCGCCTGCTCCGCAGTCACCTCGGCCTCGAGGTCGTCGCCGCATGGGCGACGCTCCATCTGCATCTGCTCGGTGTAGTCGTCGGAGCCGATCAACCCGGCCACCATCGCGGCGGCATCCACCGCCTCCTGGAACTTCTCGGGCAGCAGGGCGCGTGCGGCAGCGCCGCCCTCGCCCCGGGCGACCAGCTGCATCGGGATGTCGCGCCAGCGGATCACGGTCAGCTCGGCCATTGCGGTGCTCGCTCCTTCGTGGGTCGGTCTCCTATGACGCCATCGCGCGCTTGGCGAGCACGAGGGCCTGGGCGGTCTCGGCGGCGACCGCGGCGTCGCGACAGTAGGCGTCGGCGCCCACCGCCTTGCCGAATTCCTCGTTCAGCGGCGCGCCACCGACGAGCACGATGTACTTGTCGCGCAGACCCTTGGCCTCGAGCTCGTCGATCACGACCTTCATGTACGGCATCGTGGTCGTCAGCAGCGCCGACATCCCGAGGATCTCGGGCTGGTGCTCCTCGAGGGCCGCGAGGTAGTTTTCGACCGGGTTGTTGATGCCTAGGTCGATCACATCGAAGCCCGCCCCCTCGAGCATCATCGCCACGAGGTTCTTACCGATGTCGTGGATGTCGCCCTTCACGGTGCCGATCACGACCTTGCCCATGCGCTCGGCGCCGGTCTCCGCGAGCAGCGGTCGGAGCACTTCCATGCCCGCCTTCATCGCGTTCGCGGCCAGCAGCACCTCGGGCACGAACAGGATGCCGTCGCGGAAGTCGATCCCGACGATCCGCATCCCCTCGACGAGGGCCTCGTTCAGGACCTTGTCGGCGGCCCAGCCGCGCGCGAGCAACAACTCGGTGCCCTCCAGGATCGCATCGGCGAGCCCGTCGTAGAGGTCGTCGTGCATCTGCGGCACGAGCTCCTCGTCGGGGAGTGCGGAAAGGTCGATCTCTTCGTCGCTCATCCGTTGCTCCTATGCCTTGAGTCGTTCGCCTTTGGGATCCCACAGCGGCTCGTCGGTCACCGTGGCGGAGTGCCGCACGCCGAAGTACTCGATCTCGACCGGGGTGCCGGCGACCGCGAGCGCCGGCAGGTAGCCGTAGACGATCCCGCGCCCGATCGAGTAGCCGTACGCCGCCGACGTCACGGAGCTCACCACCCGGCCGTCGTGCCAGATCGGCTCCTTGCCCATCACGACGGTGCGCGGGTCGTCGAAGGTCATGCAGGCGAGCCGCTCGGCAGGCCCGCCCCCGTCGCGGATCGCCTCGAGCGCCTCGCGACCCTGGAAGTCCTTGTCCCACTGCACCGCGAACCCGAGGCCGGCCTCGAGCGGGTCGTGCTCGGTGGTGATGTCCTGGCCCCAGAGCCGGTACCCCTTCTCGAGCCGCAGCGAGTCGAACGCGCCGCCGCCGGCCGCGATCAGGCCGTGGTCGCGCCCGGCTTCCCACAGCAGGTCCCAGATCCGGTCGCCCATCGCGAACTGGCCGTAGAGCTCCCAGCCCAGCTCGCCCGCGTAGCTGATGCGCTGGGCCCACACCGGGCTGACCTCGCCCACGTCGAGATAGCGCGCGGTCAGGTACGGGAACCCATCGTTCGAGACATCGGCGTCGGTGACCTGCTGCAGGATGTCGCGCGCCCGAGGTCCCCACAGCCCGAGCGCGAACAGCGACCCGGTGCGCTCGGTGATCGTCACGCGCTCGCCGTCGCGGATCCGGCGTCGGAGCCACGCGAGATCGTGCTGGCCGCTCCCCCCGCCGGTGACGACGCGGAAGAGCTCCTCGCCCTTGCGGATCACCGTCAGGTCGAGCCGGATCCCTCCCGTCGGCGTGAGCGCGGCGGTGTACACGATCGACCCGACTGGCCGGTCGATCCGATTCGCGAACACCCGTTCCAGGAACGCGAGCGCGTCGGGGCCGGCCACGTCGAACTTCGCGAACGGCGTGATGTCGAACAGAGCAGCGTTCGAGCGGGTCGCGAGGTGCTCCGCCCCCACCTCGGGGGACCAGCCACGCGCCGCCCAGCCCGTGCGGCGCGCCCACCCGTGCGTGACGCCGCCGGCCAGGTCGCGGTTCACGCGGAACCACTGCGGACGCTCCCATCCCGCACCGGTGAAGAACTCCGCGCCCAGCGCTTGATGCCGCGCGAAGAACGGCGTCAGCCGGAGCCCACGGGGCTTCGACGGCTGCTGCAACGGATGCAGGATGTCGTACACCTCGCGGTACTGCTGCTTGCCGCGTTCGACCACGTACGCGGGCGACGTCTGGAACGGGTAGAAGCGGTTCGCGTCCGCCTCGGCGAGGTCGTACGAGGGCTCGCCGCTCTCCATCCACTCGACGACCTGGCGAGCCATGCCGGCGGCATGCGTCACCCACACGGCCTCGCACACCCACACGCCACGGACGGCGGCGCTCTCCCCCACCACCGAGCCCCCGTCGGGCGTGAACGAGAACATCCCGTTCAGTGATCGCGCCGGGTCGCTCGGGCGCAGGCGACCCGCCAAGGCCGGGAACATCCGCTCGGTCTCGGCTTCGCACAGATCGAAGTCCTCGGGGGTCCAGGGCATCAGCGACGGCATCGGCCCGTCGCCGTGGCGCCGGATCGAGGGCTGCGGCGTCACGATCGGCTCGTGCCGGTAGTTGCCGACGCCGTAGTGATCCTCGCGCTGACGGAAGTACAGGGACATGTCCTGGTGGCGAACCACCGGCTGCTGCGCCCACGTGTCGCCGTCGAGCCCGGCGAGCTCGGGGATCGGGTCGGTCCACACGAGCTGGTGCTGCACCGCCACGAGCGGGATCGGCACGCCCGCCATCGCCCCCACGGTCGGCCCCCAGAAACCCGCGCAGATCAGCACCCGTTCGCACTCGACCCTGCCGCGCTCGGTCAGTACGCCATGCACCCGTCCGTCGCGGATGTCGAACCCGGTGACGGTCACACCGCCCTCGAACCCGACGCCGCGCGCCTGGGCCTCGTGGCAGAGCGCCGTCACGATCTTCACGGTCTTGCCGGCGCCGTCGCTCGGGATCCAGCAGGCGCCCAGGATCGTCGCGGGGTCCAGGAGCGGGCTCTTCTCGGCGGCCTCGGCAGGCGAGAGCAGCTCGGTCCCCTCGATACCGAAGGCACGCGCATAGCCCTGGCGGCGCTTCAGCTCCTCCATGCGCTCGGGAGTCGTCGCGACCTCCAGTCCACCGACGCCGTACCAACAGCGCTCCCCATCGAGCTCGACCGAGTCGTAGAGCGCGACCGAGTCCTGCGCGAGCCGGCACATCGTGCGCGACCCGTTCGTCTGGAAGATGATGCCCGGGGCGTGCGAGCTCGACCCGCCGGTCTCGAACAGCGGCCCTTGATCGAGCACGAGGACGTCGGTCACGCCCAGGTCGGTCAGGTGGTAGGCGGCGCTCACGCCGACGATGCCGGCGCCGATGATCACCGTCTGGGCACGTTCCCGCATCACGATTCCCTCTCGCGGCCCTCCGCGGGCCGGCCCCCGGATGTTCTCATCCGGTGTTGCGACAGCAAGGTTGAAGTTGCGCTCGCGGCAACACGCCAGGCAACCGGGACGCACGCGGGGGCGGCCCGAAGGCCGCCCCCGTCGCGCTCACGGTGCGAGCGGTGCTCAGGCTTGCGCGGCCAGACCGGCGTCGACCCACGCCTGCCACACGTCGGGGTTCGCGTCGACCCACGCCTGTGCGGCCTGCTCGGGATCGGTCCCGTCGCTGATGCTCAGGCCGATCCCGTTCTGGTCGTCGTTCGTGTACTGCATCGCCGACAGGAGCGCGAAAGCCGCGGGGGCTCTGGTCTCGAGATCCGCGTTGAACGCCTTGTACAGGTCGTCTTGCGGATACGCGCACGCGTAGGCGTCGGCGTTGTCCGACGCGGCCTGCTCGCACGCCGGGGTGACGGCAGGAAGCTCGACCATCGTGAGGTCGTACTTCTCCTGAGCCCAGTGCGGCGTCCAGAAGTACATGAGGATCGGGTCCTCGTTCTTGTACGCCGTGTCGAGTGCCGTCAGCTCGGCCGCCTCCGACCCCGCGTACACGACCTTCAGGTCCAGCCCCAGGTTGTCGGCGATCGGCTGGTCGAAGGTGACGAAGCTGGGGTCGCCGTCGAGCAGCTGGCCGGAGCTGCCGCTCTCGGCCGTCGAGAACATCGACTCGTTGCCCTTCAGGCCTTCCCAAGTGGCGAGGTCCGGGTTGGCCTCGACCATGTACGTCGGGAGCCACCACCCAATCTGCCCGGTCACGCCCAGGGAGCCTCCGTCGACGACGCCGGCACCGCTGTCGATGTACTTCTTGTAGTCCTTGGCGTGGCCCGACGGCCAAACCTCGAGCGTCGCGTCCAGGTCGCCGTTGGCGAGCGCCGGGAACTGCGCGTACTCGTCGATCTCCGTCAGCTCCACCGTGTAGCCGAGCTGCTGCTCGAGCAGTACCTTGGCAACGTTCGCGTTCGCGGCCGAACCCACCCAGGGGCTCACCGAGATGTTGACGGTTGTCCCGCTGTTATCGGGCACACTCGCCCCACCCGAGGCCGGGGTGCTGCTGGAATCCTTCACATCGCTGCACGCCGCGGCGAGCAGCGAGAGCGTCGCCAACGCGGCGACGACCGTCCACCTGGTCCGATGCTTCACGTCTTCCCCTTTCATCGTTGCGGTCCATCCGTCGTACCGCGGATCGCACGGACCCTCGTCCACCATCCGAACCCGCCCGATCCCACGGGGCCGCGCATCGTACGCGGCGCCGTGCCCATCGCCTGCGTGATCCTGTCGATCACGATGGCCAGCAACAGGATGCAGATGCCGGCCGTCATCCCCACGCCGATCTCGCCGTGGGAGAGCCCTCTGATCACCTCGAGCCCGAGTCCGCCGCCGCCGATCAGCCCGGCGATGATCACGACCGACAGCACCATCATGATCGTCTGGTTCACGCCGAGCAGGATCGAGGGACGGGCGAGAGGGAGCTGCACCTTCGTGAGCATCTGGCCCGAGGTCGCGCCGAAGGACTCGGCTGCCTCCACCGTATCGTGGGGCACCTGCCGGATCCCGAGATCGGTGAGCCTGATGCAGGGCGGCAGCGCGTACACGAGGGCCGCGATGATCCCCGGGATCCGCCCGACGTTGAACAGCGCGATCACCGGCACGAGGTACACGAAGGCCGGCATCGTCTGCATCGCGTCCAGGATCGGCTTCAGGATCTGCTGGAAACGGTCGCTCTTGGCCGCCGCGATCCCCAACGGGATGGCGAAGATCACCGAGAGCACGACCGCGACCGAGACCTGCGCCAGCGTGTTCATCGCGATGTCCCACATCCCGAGCACGCCGATCGCCGCGAGGCAGAGGAACGACATCAGCGCGAGCTTCCACCGGCGGGAGACCTGCCATGCCAGGAGCGCCGCGCCCCCGCACACCATCCACCACGGGATCTCCGTGAGCACCCGGGTGAGCGGCGTCAGCATGTAGATCGTGACGTGGTCGCTGATCCATCGCGTGATCGTTCCGAAGGTGCTGGTGAACCAGTCCACGACGCTGTTCGTACCGTCCGCCAGGGAGACCGTCCAGGCGACGGGGAAGTCCTGCTGGCGCAGCACCTCCCGGCCGATCAGGACCGCGAGCACCGTGACGCCGAGCGCGGCTGCCCACAGGCTCCAGGCGGGGACCGAGCGGCCGAAGACGACCGCCGCCCCCCCCTCGCCGCGCCGTCGGGCGTTGCGCTGGCTCCAGGCGTAGGTCACTCGGTCCAGCACGATCGCCATCGCGACGATCGCGAGTCCGGCGTTGAACGCGTCGCCGACGTTCAGCTTGTTCAGCGCGTTGTAGACCTCGCGGCCCAGCCCCGTCACGCCGGTGACCGCGACGATCACCGCCATGCCGAGCGCCATCATCAGCGTCTGGTTCACGCCGAGCATGATCGAGGGCTTGGCGAGCGGGAGCTGGACCTTGCGAAGGATCTGCCCCCGAGTGGCCCCATACGATCTCGACACCTCGACGATCGTGTCGGGGACGCTCCGGATCCCCAGGCTCGTGAGCCGGATCGCCGGCGGCAGGGCGAAGATCACCGTCGCGATCAGCGCCGTCGCCGGACCGATGCTGAACAGCAGCACGAGCGGGATCAGGTACGAGAAGGCGGGGATCGTCTGCGCCCCGTCCAACACCGGGCGGAGGATCCGCTCGACGCGGTCGCTGCGGCCCGACCAGATCCCCACCGGGATCCCGATCAGCAGCGCGCCGATCACGGCCAGGAGCATCAGTGCCAGCGTGAGGATGCTCGCCTCCCAGAGCCCGAGCACGCCCATCGCCGCGAAGCCGGCCGCCGCGAGCAACGCCATCCGCCAGCCGGCGAGCACGCTCGAGATCGCGGCGGCGCCCGTGACGACGCCGAACCACGTCATGCGCTCCAGCACGGTGACGAATCCGTCGAACACCGCCCTGCTGAAGTTCTTGATCGGCACCAAGAAGTCGACGAACAGCCAGTGGGTCTTCTGATGCTCGAGCACCCAGGTCGAGAACGATTCGAACGGTGCCTTCACGTCGACCACCCACGACGCGGGGAACCCGGCTGTCAGCTGGAGCCCGACCGCGATCGCGACGACGACGCCGGCGATCCACCCGATCCGCTTCGGCCACGGGTTCGCCGGAGCGTGCAGCGCGACCCCCGCGCGCTCCTCGAGGGCCTCTTCCTCCAACTGGCGCGGAGGCTTGCCCAGCCGCGTCGAGACCATCAGTGCCGATCCTCGACCATCGCAGAGAGCACGGCGGTCCGGTCCACGACCCCGATCTGGGTGCCGTCGTCCACGACGCGGAACGGCCGGTGCTCGGACACGACCTTCGGCAACAGATCGCGAACCACCGTGCCGGCGTCGACATCCCCCGCGTAGTCGGCGTCGCCGTTCGTGGATCGCATGATCGTGCGCACCGTCAGCACGTGCGTGCGCGGCACGTCCCGCGTGAAATCGGCGACGTAGTCGTCGGCGGGGTGCGCCACGACCTCTTCGGGCGTCCCGACCTGCACGAACGCCCCGTCCTTCATGATCGCGATGCGGTCGCCGAGCTTCAGCGCTTCGAGCAGGTCGTGGGTGATGAAGATCATCGTCTTCTTCACCTCTTTCTGGAGGCGGATCACCTCGTCCTGCATGTCGCGCCGGATCAGTGGGTCGAGCGCGCTGAACGGCTCGTCGAACAGCATGATCTCGGGATCGGTCGCCAAGGCACGAGCCAGACCCACACGCTGCTGCATGCCGCCCGACAGCTCGTCGGGGTAGGAGTCGCCCCAGCTCCCGAGGCCCACGGTGTCGAGCACCTCGGCCGCCTTCGCGAGGCGTTCGCCCTTCTCCATGCCCTGGACCTCGAGGCCGAAGGCGACGTTCTCGACGATGCGTCGGTGTGGGAGCAGCCCGAAGTGCTGGAACACCATGCTCACCTTGCGGCGGCGGATCTCGCGGAGGTGCTCGTCATCGGCGGTGAGCACGTCCTCGCCGTCGATCAGCACCTGGCCCGCCGTGGGCTCGATCAGCCGGGTGATGCACCGCACCAGGGTCGACTTGCCGCTTCCCGACAGGCCCATGACGACGAAGACCTCGCCGGGCGCGACCTCGAACGAGATGTCGCGCACCGCGGCGACGCACCCCGTCTTGTCGAGGAGCTCGGCGCGCGGCAACGAGGCGTCGGGCGACCCCACGATCTGGTCGGCCTTGGGACCGTAGACCTTCCAGACGTTGCGACAGGCGACCGAGACCTCGGAACCGTTCACGCGCGCGTTCCCCTCTCCGCAGAACCGTGACCGTCGGATAGTGGGACCCTGGAGCGGACCGCGCAAGGCAAGGGTTGCGGTATCGGCAACAAGAGGCGCGCACGGTGCGGCCGGGTGCGGCACACTACCGCGCTATGGCGCCCAACAGCTACGACTTCGTGATCATCGGCGGGGGCTCGGCGGGGAGCGCCCTCGCCAACCGACTGAGCACCGATCCGTCGAACCGGGTCCTCGTCCTCGAGGCCGGCCGGCCGGACTACCTGTGGGACGTCTTCATCCATATGCCCGCCGCGCTGCCGTTCCCGATCGGCAGCCGGTTCTACGACTGGAAGTACGAATCCGAGCCGGAGCCGTTCATGCAGGGCCGGCGGATCTATCACGCACGGGGGAAGGTCCTCGGCGGCTCGAGCAGCATCAACGGGATGATCTTCCAGCGCGGGAACCCGCTCGACTACGAGCGATGGGGCGCCGACGAGGGCATGGAGACGTGGGATTACGCCCACTGCCTCCCGTACTTCAAACGGATGGAGAACTGCCTCGCCGCCGACATCGACGACCCGTATCGCGGTCACGCCGGACCGCTCGGCCTCGAGCGGGGGCCGGCCACGAGCCCGCTGTTCGGCGCGTTCTTCGAAGCGGTGCAGCAGGCCGGCTACCCGCTCACCGACGACGTGAACGGCTACCGCCAGGAAGGCTTCGCGCCGTTCGACCGCAACATCCGCAACGGCCGCCGCCTCTCGGCCGCGCGCGCGTACCTGCATCCCGTGATGCGGCGCCCGAACCTGGAGGTCCAGACCCGCGCGTACGTCACGAAGATCCTGTTCGAGGGCACGCGCGCGGTCGGGGTGGAGTACGCGAGAGGTCGCGGCGAGACCCAGCGCGTGCGCGCCGGTGACGTCGTGCTGTGCGGTGGCGCGATCAACTCACCGCAGCTGTTGCAGCTCTCGGGC
>JANLXF010000129.1:0-6173 GCA_031364965.1 Actinomycetes bacterium
CTCGTCACGCGGATCGCCCTGCACGATCGCGCCGGCGGCTTCGATGAAGCGCTCCAAGAAGGCATCGCGCAACGACGCCTCGATCAACAACCGGGTGCCGGCCAGGCAGACCTGACCCGCGTTGTCGAACTGGTTCACCGCCTGTTGCACGAGCGCGTCGAGGTCGGCGTCGGCGAACGCGACGAACGGCGACTTGCCCCCCAGCTCGAGCGAGGCCGGGGTGAGGTTCGCGCCGGCCGACCCGGCCACGAGTCTGCCCGTGGGCACCGAGCCGGTGAAGGCGATCCTGTCCACTCCGGGATGTGCGGTGAGCGCGGCGCCGGCCTCCTCGCCGATCCCCTGCAGCACGTTGAACGCGCCGGCTGGCAGTCCGGCCTCGTGCGCGACGTCGGCGAGCATCGAGGCCGTGAGCGGGGCCCATTCGGGCGGTTTGAGCACCACCGCGTTCCCGGCCGCGAGCGCGGGCGCGACGCGCCACGTCGCGAGCATCAGCGGAGCGTTCCACGGGGTGATCACGACGGTGACGCCACTGGGATCCCACGCCACGCGCTCCGCGAACCCGTCGTAGTCCTTCACACCGGTGTCCAGCGCCGTGAGCTGGTCGGCGAAGAAGCGGAAGTTGCGCGCGACCCGGGGCATCACGGAGTTCCGCATCGAGCGGAGCAGCGAGCCGTTGTCGCGGGTCTCGACCGCGGCCAGATCGGCCACGCGTGCCTCGACGCCGTCGGCGATCCGGTGCAGGACCTCGGCGCGCGCCTTGGGCGGCATCGCGCCCCACGTCGTCGTGGCCGACCGGGCGGCGCCCACCGCGCGGTCGGCGTCCTCGGCGGTCCCCCGTGCGACCTCGGCGATCGGCGTCTCGTCGATCGGTGAGACATCGGTGAACGTGTCGCCGGCAGGCACGCGTGCGCCGCCGATCCAGTGGTCGGTGGATACCTCGACACCCTCGACGACGACGCGACCGCTCACGCGACCGACCCCCCTCTCGCGCGGTGGATCCGCGCGGGTCGTTCGTTCGCGAACGGTATGGGGGGGTGGCGCGCGGTGTCAAGCCGGGTCGCGCGGACCCGCTCAGTCGGCGAGATAGGCGACCAGCTCGGGCCCGGCGCGCTGACGGAGGGCGGCGAGCACCCGCTGGCGCTCCAAGATCTGCTGCAGCGTCCTCGCCGATTGCGGGATCGGGTGATCCCGGAAGAACGCCTCGGCGTCGGCGGGATCGCCGGGCTCGGTGAGGAACCGCACACCGTCGGTCATGCGCACCCAGAGCGTGGCCGGGAACCGCGCCGTGAGGTCGTCCCAGTTCGCCTTCAGGTACTCCCACGCCCGGTGGCCCAGGTCCCGGTTCACGAGCGAGTAGGCGATGACGAACGGCGCGTCCTGCGAGCGGATGTCGCCCCGCTCCACGCTCGCGAACGTGCGATCCAACAGCGCGGGATCGCCGAACTGCGGCAGCGCCAGCTGGTATCGGAGCTCCTCCTGGGGCGTGTCGGCGTGCAGCGAACGCTCCAGGAAGTGCTCGTAGTCGCCCGCCCCACCGGTGACGGCCACCACGTTCACGGCGGCCGCCGCGAGCGCGGGATCGACGTCCTTGCCCGCCCGCGACTCCGTCTCGTATTCGCGCGCCATCGCCGCGGCGTTCGGATCGGCTCCGAGGACGCCGAGGCCCTGCAGCAGCGCGCCGCGCAGGGTCCGCACGCGATCGGCGTCACCCTCGCGCACGTCCCAGCCGAGCCGGTCGAGCGCGGGGGCCACGAGCCCGCGCACGAAGGCGCGGAGGCGTTCGCGGGTCGCTCCCTCCACGAATCGGTCGCACATCGCGAGGCCCTGCAGCAGCACCTGCCACACGGCGAGGTCGTCCTCATCGCGGAAAGCGTCGGCGAATCGGACGAATTCCACCGCGCTCGCCGTGCCGGCCGCCGCCGAGGCCCACAGGTCGTCGACGAGTGCGTATCGCTCCATCGGGGTGAGGTCGGTGAGGCGCGCCACGAGCCGGGCGAGCAGCGCGGGGTCGTACCGAACCCGGACGAAACTGCTGCTCCCCGCGTTCACGACCACAGCCGCGTCCGGTGGGAACGCCGCCGTCGCGCCGTCTGCCGAGACCAGGAGCGAGCGCTCCTCGCCGTCCAACGCGCGCACGCGCAAGGGGACGTCCCAGGTGGCCGGGTCCGGGCTGCCGTCGGCCAGGAACCGCGCCTGCGCGATCGAGACGCCTGACGCCTCGGGCGTGGCCGTGAGGAGTGGGTAGCCTCCCTGCCAGATCCACGAGTCCATGATCCGGCGCACAGGCTCGCCGGTCGCTTCCTCGATCGCATCCCACAGATCGTGCGTCTCGGTGTTCCCGAACTCGTGGAGCTTCAGATAGTGGCGGATCCCGTCGCGGAACCGGTCGGCACCCAGATACCGCTCGAGCATCCGAAGGATCGCGCAGCCCTTCTGATAGGTGAGGATGTCGAACATCCCCTGCGTGTCGTCGGGCGAGGCCACCGGGTACTCGATCGCGCGGGTGCTGTGGAGGGCGTCGATCTCGCGCGCGCTCGTCGCGGCGCGGGCGAACGCGGACCAGACCTCCCAATCGGGGCGCATCGCGTTGACCGTCACGAGGGCCATGAACGTGGCGAAGGCCTCGTTCAGCCAGATCCCGTTCCACCAGCGCATCGTCACGAGGTTCCCGAACCACTGGTGCGCCAGTTCGTGGGCGACGACGTCGGCGATGTTCTCGAGCTCGGGCTGCGTGGCGTGCGCCGGGTCGACGAGCAACAGCGACTCTCGATAGATGATGCAGCCGGTGTTCTCCATCGCCCCCTGCGCGAAGTCGGGCATCGCCACCATGTCGACCTTCGCGTCGGGGTAGGGGATCCCGTAGTACTCGCGATAGAAGCGCAGGGAGAACACCGCCGCGTCGACGGCGAACGAGGCGAGATGACCCTTGCCGGGCAGATGCGCCACCCGGATCGGGACGCCGTCGACCTCGACCGGCGAGGTGAGCTCCATGCGACCCACGACGAACGCAACGAGGTAGGTCGACATGACCATCGTGTCGGCGAACCGAACGCGCTCCCTGCCGTCGTCGAGGGTCTCGCGGCCGATCTCGGGCGCGTTCGAGATCGCCATCGCCCCCGCGGGGACCACCAGGGTGATCCCGAAGGCAGCCTTGAGATCGGGCTCGTCCCAGCACGGGAACGCGCGTCGCGCGTCGGCCGCCTCGAACTGGGTGGTGGCGATCGTGTGCGCCTCGCCGGTTTCCGCGTCGGTATACGTGGAGCGGTAGAAACCGCGGAGCTGGTCGTTCAGCACCCCGCGGAACGTGAGCGACAGCGCCCACGCGCCCGGCGCGGCGATCTCGGGAAGGATCAGGGTCGCCCGTTGCAGGTCCGCGTCGAGCTCGACCCCGGCGATCTCGAGCACGCGCCCGTCTGGGGACGAGAGCCTTCCGCCGTCGATCTCGAGCTCGAGGGCGTTCAGGACGATCCGGTCGACGGCATCGACCACGGTCACCGCGATCTCGGCGCTCCCGTCGTACGTCGCGGCAGCCAGATCGGGGGCCAGAGTGAGCTCGTACCTGCCCGGGACGACGCTCCGCGGAAGTCGGTATCGCTCGTCCACTAGTCGTTCACGTACGTCAGCCAGCCCGCGTACCGGGGATCGTCGCCCTTGGTCGCCGCGAAGAACGCGTCCTGCAGGCTCTTCGTGACCTGGCCTCGCCGGCCCTCGCCCACCACTCGATCGTCGACCTCGCGGATCGGCGTGACCTCGGCCGCCGTGCCCGTGAAGAAGACCTCGTCGGCGAGGTACAGGTCGGTGCGCACGAGCGAACGCTCGGTCACCGTGTAACCCAGGTCCCTCGCCATCGTCATCACGGAGTTCCGTGTGACCCCGGCCAGGCAGCCGTCGCTCGTGGGCGGCGTGCCGAGCTCGCCGTCGCGGACGACGAAGATGTTCTCCCCCGAGCCCTCCCCCACGTGCCCTTCGTGGTTCAGCAGCACGGCCTCGTCGTACCCGGACTTCAGCGAGTCGATCTTCGCAAGGATCGAGACGAGGTAGCCGCCCGTAGCCTTGGCCGATGACGGAAGGGAGTTCTGGTCGTGGCGCTTCCAGGAGGACACCTTCACGCGAACGCCCTGCTCGAGCGCGTCCTCACCGAGGTACGCGCCCCACGGCCACACCGCGATCGAGACGTCGACCGGGTTCGCGAGCGGGTTCACGCCGATCTCGCCGTACCCGCGGAACGCGATCGGCCGGATGTAGCAGGCCGGCAGGCCGTTCGCGCGGATCACGTCCTTGGTGGCCTGCACGAGCTGGTCCTTCGAGTACGGGATCTCCATGTGGTAGATCGAGGCGGAGTCGTACATACGATCCAGATGCCCGTCGAGGTGCCACACGGCGGGGCCGCGTGAGGTCTCGTACGCCCGGATGCCCTCGAATACCCCGCTGCCGTAGTGCAAGGCGTGGCTGAGCACGTGGACCTTGGCCTCGTGCCAAGGGACCAGCTCGCCGTTCATCCAGATCGTCTCGACCTCGGTGATCGGCACCGTCGGACCTCCTCGATGTCGGGGCGCCCGGCGGGGCGCCTCGTGGGTCAGCCACAGGATAGCGGGGACGGCCGGGCGTGGGGCCGTCAACCCAGATCGTAGGCACGCCACCTCATCGGGTGCGCTCGATCGAGCGGCGCGTCCAGGCTTCCCCAGCGCGCCTCGGCCCAGGGACGTACCTCGGCGACCGCTCGCCGCAGGTCCTCGTCGGAGACCCCCCACGTCCACGAGTAGATGCGGCGTTCGACCCGGTGGAAGAACCCCTGCACCGTCAACGGCTCGGCGACCGCGACGATCCGCTCGGGCAGCGCCCGGAAGGTCGCACCTCGCGCCCGGAACGCCGCATCGAGCTCGTCGTAGCCGTCGCGGACGTCGAGGCCGACCGGCCCCATGTCGCCGCCCGTGATCGCCTGGAGCCGCGCCTGCATCGCCTCCCACGCCCCCTGGTTCCCCCCGGCCACGATCAGGATCGGCGATCCGGGCCGCACCACACGGCAGAGCTCCGTCACGGTGTCTCGCCAACCCGGGATGAGATGCAGTACCCACCGCGCGTAGGCCCCGCCGAAGGTGTCGTCTCGGAACGGCAACCGCGTGGCGTCCGCCTGGGCCAGGAGCACCGGCGAGCGCCCTCCCGACTTGTCGACGAGCTTGTGCATCATCGGGATCGACTGGGCGACCCCGCCGACGGGCACGCCGCGCGCCGCGAGCGGCAGGGCGAGCAGCCCCGTTCCCACGCCGACCTCGAGCACGCGGCCGCGCCGGGTCAGTTCCCCTTCGAGGAGGTCGATCGTCCGATCGATCGCGACCGGGCCGATCGCGCGGGTTTCGTCGTAGTACTCGGCGGCGCGGTCGAAGGCGAGAGAGCCTCCGGGCGGCGGCTCCGCAGCCTCGCTCATGCGCCCCGCAGCACCTCGCGCCGCGGGACGGCGGCGATCGCGGGCATGATCGGCGGCTCGGTGACGGCGCCCTCCAGGTACCCCTGGGCGATCATCTGCGTCTGCAGGTACACGCCCACCTCCCAGGCGCCCGAGAGCGGGCCCGCACGATACCCGCGCGAGGCCGCGGAGCGCTGGAGCGACTCGCACGCCGCCCAGTCCTCCCGATTCGTGACGTCCCAGAACTCGACCGCGTACTCCGGGGAGAACCCCTCCAGCTCGAGCGCCTCCGGCGGGAACAACCACTCGCACTCCACGTAGGACCGGCCCGGGCCGAGCGGCTCCACGCGGTGGGTCAGGACATAGTCGGGGTGCGGGCTGATCAGCAGGTTCGGGAAGACCCCGAAGTAGCCCACCTCGTGGAGCTGCTGCCCGTCGAGTCCGCGGAGCGGCACGCCCCGGGACCGCCCGTCGAGCGACATCGTCTCGGCGTCGGGATACAGGTCCATCGGCCCGCCCACGAAGAGCCCGCGCATGTCGTAGGAGTACCCACTATCGGGCGGCGTCACCCGGCAGAGCTCGGGGTGGATCTCGGAGCAGTGGTAACACTCCTGGTAGTTCTCGTGGAGCAGCTTCCAATTCGCGGCAACCTCGTACGAATGGCGACCCGCGACCACGAGGCGCTCGGACTCCCACGGCGCGAGCAGCTCCCAGAGGTTCCCGAACTGCCGGTCGGGATCGATCCCCCGGTCGTCGGCCCGGACGAACG
>JANLXF010000142.1:0-8519 GCA_031364965.1 Actinomycetes bacterium
GCCTGCGCTGAGCGGGCGTAGCCCCGATCAGACCAACGAGGCCTCGGCCTGATCCGCGAGCGCGGCCGCCCGTGATGGGTCGAGCCGTCCGGCGCCCGGGATCTCGGAGTTGGCGGTGCCGGCGCCGAGGGCGAGTCTCAGCGCGGCGTCCCACGCCTCGCCGCGGTCGAGCGCCGTGACGAGCCCCGCGAGGAACGCGTCACCGCTCCCGACCGGGAACCGGCCCCGTACGTACAGCCGCCCCTCGTACAGGGACCCGTCGGGCGCGGCCAGCACCACCCCGTCGGCGCCGCGGGTCACGACGCCCGCATGCCCCTCGCCACCTGCGAGCGCGCGGAGCTTCTGGGCGGCGGCGAGCGCCTCGACACGCCGGGCGGTCGGGACCCCGAGCAGCTCGCTGGCCTCGGTCGCGTTCACCTTCACGACGTCGGGGCCGGCGCCGAGCGCGAGGCGGAGCCGTTCCCCCGCGGCGTCGAGCGCCACGTGCACGCCGGCGGCGCGCGCCTCGGCGACGAGGTCCCTGTACCCGTCCTGCGGGCAGCCCTGCGGCATCGAGCCGCTGATCGTGAGCCAGCCGTCCGGCGCCCAGGAGGTGGACGCCACCTCCATGAGCTCGACCCAGGCAGCGGAGGGCACCTCGGACCCGTGCTCGTAGAACTCGGTGAGGCCGCCCGTCTCGCGGTCGGCGACGCTCAGCGAGGCGCGGTTCTCCCCATGGGTCCAGACGAACGCCGCCGGAACCCCTTCGGCGGAGAGCATCTCGGCGAGCCACTTCCCGGTGTGCCCGCGGAGGAGCGCGACCGCCCGCACGTCGGCGCCCAGGGCCAGCGCCGCACGCGCGACGTTCAGACCCTTGCCCCCCGCCACCTCGACGAAGCCGTCGGGTCGATGGATGTCGCCCCGCACCAGCCGGTCCACCTCGAAGAGCTTGTCGATCGACGGGTTCGCCGCCAGGCAGACGATCATGCGGCGCTGCCCCGCTCGAGCGCTGCGAGGACCTCGTCCATCGTCGGCTGGCTGTCGGTACCGCCGGACGAACGCGTCGACAACGCCCCGCACGCGTTCGCGATCCGGAGCGACAGGTCGAGGGGCTCGCCCGACAGGAAGGCCGTGAGGAAGCCCGCGTCGAACGAGTCGCCGGCTCCGGTCGCGTCCACGACGCGGGTCGGGACCGCCGGCACCTCCACGAGTTCGCCGGTGCGCGCGCCGAGCGCGCCCCGGTCGCCCCGCTTGATCACCACGAACGGCGCGCGGGCGCGGAGCCGCGTGACCGCCTCGTCGATGTCGGAGATGTGCGCGAGCCTGAGCGCCTCCATCTCGTTGGGCAGGAAGACGTCGACCTGCGGCAGCAGGTCCATCAACCCGCCGTCCCACCCCCCGCTGGGGTCCCAGTTCGGGTCGACCGATGTCGTCGCTCCCGCCCGGTGCACGCGGTCGAATATCTCCGGGAGTTCGGTGGCGAGCCCCTGCTGCAAGAAGTACGAGCTGACGTGCACGTGCCGCGTCGAGGCGAGTGTCCCGGGGTCGATCAGCGACGCGCGCAGGTCGCCGATCGTCCCGAGCGAGGTCAAGATCGCTCGATCCTCGGGGCCCGACAGCACGACCGTGACCCCGGTCGGCCGGCTCGGGTCGACGAGGACCCCGCCGATGTCGACGCCGCGCGCCGCGAGCTGCTCCCGCATGAACGCGCCGAAGAGGTCGTCGCCCACCACGCCGGCGAACGCGACGCGCAGGCCCAGCCGGGCGGCCCCGCACGCGAGGATCGCACCCGACCCGCCGATCGTGAGCGTCGCGTGATCCACGAGCCGTTCCGCCTGCCCGAATGCCGGCTCGACCTGGTCGCCGGAGAGCACCAGGTCGGGGTTCGCGTCGCCGAGCACCAGCAGGTCGAAGTCAGCCATGGGCCAACTCTAGGGGAACAGAGCGTCGCTACGATGGAGAGGTGAAGACCCGCATCGAGCTCGTGACCGGCGACATCACGACCCAGGTCGTCGACGCGATCGTGAACGCGGCCAACACCGCCCTGCGTCCCGGCGGTGGGGTGGACGGCGCGATCACCCGAGCGGCAGGGGCGGCCGCGCTCGCCGATCGTGATCGCGTGATCGCCGAACGAGGGGTTCCTCCGTTGCCGACGGGGGACGCGGTGGCGACGATCGCGGGCGACCTCCCCGCCCGGTGGATCATCCACACGGCAGGACCGGTCTACGCGGGCACCGACCGCGACGCGGAGCTGCTGACGTCGTGCCACGCGTCATGCCTGCGCGTCGCGGACGAGCTGGGTGCGTCATCGGTCGCCTTCCCCGCGATCTCGACGGGGATCTACGGTTATCCGATCGAGGAGGCCGCCCCGGTCGCCATCCGGGCGGTGATGGATGCGGACACGAGGGTTGAGTTCGTTCGATTCGTTCTCTTCCGTCCCGAGGACCACGAGGTGTTCCGCACGGCGCTCATGGGGTGAGCCCCGCACCGCCGGAATATCCGACCCCGCTGGTAGCATTCGCACCCTCATGAGCGAGCATCTGACCTCCGTCAAAGGCGTGTACGAGAAGCTCGGCGAGATCCAGCTGGTCGACTGCCGCGAGCAGTACGAGTGGGACGCCGGGCACGTCGACGGCGCCGTCTACCTGCCCCTCAACGCGATCATGGCCGGGGCCGGCATCGACCTCGACAAGGAGCGCCCGGTCGCCGTGATCTGTCGGACCGGGAACCGCAGCGAGCTCGCCACGATGATGTTCCAGGCTCGCGGCTTCGAGGCGTACAACGTCGAGGGCGGCATGGAGGCCTGGGCGGCCGAGCACCTGCCCTTCGCGGCATCCGACGGTCAGCCCGGCCGCGTCGCCTGACCCGACGGGCATCCCCGTCCGACCCGCCGCACCGCGGGCGTAGCCTTAGGGCATGCCCGACATCGACGCCGCCCGCCGCGCCCTGACCGAGGCGCTCGGAACGGACGCGGTCCTGGCCGACCCGCTCTCGCTCCGCCTCTACGCCCGCGACGCGTCGCTCGTCGAGGGGAACGCCTCGGTCGTCGTGCTCCCCACCACGGTCGCGCAGATCCAGGACACGATGCGGATCGCGGCCGCGCACGGGCTGCCGGTGGTGCCGCGCGGCTCAGGCACCGGCCTCGCCGGAGCGGCAACCCCGATCGACGACGCGATCGTGATCGTCACGTCGAAGATGGATCAGGTACTGGAAGTCCGGGCCGAGGATCGGCTCGCGTGGGTCGAGCCCGGGCTCTTCAACCTCGATCTCTCGACGGCGCTCGCGCCGCTCGGCTGGACCTACGCGCCCGACCCGTCCTCGCAACAGGTCTCCTCGATCGGTGGGAACGTGAACACGAACGCGGGCGGGCCGCACTGCCTCGCCTACGGCGTGACGAGCGCCCACATCCTGGCGGTCGATCTCGTGCTGCCCGACGGTTCCCTGGTCCGGCTCGGCTCCGAGGCACCCGAGTCCGCCGGGTACGACCTGCGCGGCGTGGTCGTGGGGAGCGAGGGCACACTCGGCGTGGTGACGAGTATCTGCGTGCGCCTCACGCCGATCCCACCCGCCGTCCGCACGATGCTGCTGGACTTCGCGGCGGTCGAGGACTGCGCCGCGACCGTCTCCGACATCATCGCGCGCGGCGTGATCCCGGCGGCGCTGGAGATGATGGATCAGGGCATCGTCCGCGCCGTGGAGGCGTTCGTGCACGCGGGCTACCCGACCGATGCGGCGGCGGTGCTGCTCGTCGAGCTCGACGGGCTCGCAGCGGGGGTCGAGGAGCAGGCCCACGAGGTCGAGGCGGCCGCGACCGCGAACCACGCCGGCACGATCCGCGTGGCGGCCGACGCCGAGGAGCGTGCCCTCCTGTGGAAGGGTCGCAAGTCCGCGTTCGGCGCGATCGCCCGGATCGCCCCGCACTACCACCTGCACGACTGCGTGGTCCCCAGGGCGAAGCTCGTCGAGATCCTCGCCGGCGTATACCGCATCGCCGAGCGCCACGACCTGATCGTCACGAACGTCTTCCACGCCGGCGACGGGAACCTGCACCCGTTGTTCTCGTTCGACCGGAGCGTGCCCGGCACGCTCGAGCGCGTCCTGCGTGCGAGCGACGAGCTCGTCCGGATGTGCGTCGAGGCGGGCGGAGCCCTGAGCGGCGAGCACGGGATCGGTCTCGAGAAGCGCGACTTCATGCCGCTGATGTTCGGACAGGACGACCTCGATGCACAGGCCTGCGTGCGCGCGGCGTTCGACCCCAACGGACGCATGAACCCGAAGAAGGTCCTGCCCGACGGCGCGCGGTGCGGCGAGTTCGCGCTGGCGGCCGCCGGCACCGACGGCGCCGCTGCTGCCGCGGACGCACTTCCGGAGGGCACGTGGATCTGATCCACCCCCACACGAAGGCCGACGTGGCCGAGGCACTCCGAGTAGCGAGCGAGGCAGGCACCCGCGTGCTCCCGGTCGGCGGCCGCCGCCACATGGACCGCGGAAACCCGACCGAGGTCGACGCCGAGCTGTGGACCACGATGCTCGACCAGGTCGTCGCATACGACCCCGCCGAGATGCTCGCGGTCGTGGAGGCCGGGATGCGCCTCGGCGACCTCACCGCGATGCTCGCCGAGCACCAGCAGGAGTGGCCCGTCGATGCGCCGCCCGACGCCACCGTCGGCGGTGTGATCGCGGCGGGCGTCTCGTCGCCGCGCCGGCTGAAGGTCGGCCTGATGCGCGACACCGTGGCCGAGTTGGAGCTCGCGACCGGCGACGGCCGCCTCGTGCGATCGGGCGCCCGCACGGTGAAGAACGTGACCGGCTACGACGTGCACCGTCTCGCGACGGGCTCGCTCGGCACGCTCGGCGTGATCGTGCAGGTCGCGCTGAAGCTCCGACCTCTCCCGGCGGCGACGGCAACGCTCGTGACGTCGGCGGGCGGCCTCGAGCTGGCCGACGCGCTGCTCGCCGCGGTGCCGCTGCCCGCGGCCGTCGTCGCCGAGCCCGACCGCGTGATGCTTCGCCTCGAAGGATGGCCCGCCGAGATCCAGGAACAGTCGGTCGCGGCCGCCGCGGTGGCAGAGATGACGTCCGTCTCCTCGTTCGAGGTGCCGTGGCCCGACGCGCCGATCGTCGTTGAAGCGGCGGTCCCGCCGTCGCGGCTGGGCGAGACGGTGTCGGCCTCGTCAAGCTGGACGGCGCTCGCGGGGGTCGGGCTCGCGTGGATCGGCGCCGCCGACGAGGACGAGCTCGCCCGGATCCGGTCGACCACCGCTCGGTTCGGCGGGATCGCTCCTGTCGTGCGAGGACCCGGCGGCCTCGGCGACACGGCCGTCGCCGCGCCCGAGGTCCATCGCCGGCTCAAGGCCGCCTTCGATCCGGCGGGCATCATGGCGCCCGGCCGGTTCTGGGGCGGGATCTGAGAAAGGGCGCCGACGTAGGATGCGCACATGGATGCCGACTCCCTCCTCGCCTTCGTCCGGTTCCATGCGTGGGCGAACGACCGGATCCTGACCACCGCGGCAGGCCTCTCGGACCAGGAGCTCCGCAGGACGGCGAACCTCGACCACGGCAGCGCCTTCGCGACGTTCCGGCATCTCGTCGACGTCGACTGGAGCTGGCGCCAGTTCTGTATCGGCAACGACATCGGGCAGACCTACGTATGGGATCACGGGTTCGTGCTCGACGACCTCCCGTCGATCCACGCGTTCTGTCTGGAGGAGGACGGTGAGATGCGTCGCTACGTCGAGTCGCTCGACGCTGCCGCGTTAGCCGAGCGGTTGACGGGCGGCGAGGGCTCCACGGCGCCCCGCTGGCTGATCCTCGCCCACGTCGTGAACCACGGGACGCAGCACCGCAGCGAGCTGGCGCGCTATCTCACCGAGTGCGGCCACTCCCCGGGCGAGCTCGACCTCCTGGACGCGTTCGAACTGCCGTGGCCGGCGGACCGGTGAACCCCTGGTACGTCGCCGCGCTCGTCGTCTTGATCGCGGCCGTCGCGGTGGCGGTGGTGATGCCTGGGATGCCCGGCTGTCCCACCGGGCTGAACGAGTGCGGCGGGTTCCAGCTCTCCCCGGCGTTGGTGGTGCTGGTGGGAGCGCTCATCGCCGGCATCCTCGGCTTCGTGGGCTTCGTGCGCTCCGCGAGATGATGCTGCACGACGGCCACCCGCGCGTACAGAGAGGGGCGCACGATGAGCGAAGAACGAGAGGTGGCACCCGAGACGAGCGGTGTCGCGGTGAAGCTCCTCACGACGGTTGATCTCGACGGCGAGATCGAGGGCATGGAAGGGCGCCAACTTCGGATGCGGATGGTGACCATCGAGCCAGGAGGCGTCTTCGGCCCCATCCACGACCATGTCGGCAGGCCGGGCACCGTCTACATCTTGCAGGGAACGATCACCGATCATCGAGATGGACTCGTAACGGACTACGGGCCGGGCGTCGGCTGGCCCGAGGATCGGAACACGATCCACTGGCTCGAGAACAGGGGAACGATCCCGGCCGTGGAGATCTCCGTCGACATCGTCGGTCGAGAGTGAACCCCCGCTGTCGCTCGTGCGACGCCCTCAGCGAGACGGAGGTAGCGCCCGAACGTCAGTCCCGCCTCAACGCCCGTAGCCGTTCGCCGGCGGCCTCCAGGGTCGCGAGCTCTTTGCAGAACGCGAACCTCAGCAGGTGGGAACCTTCGGCGGGATCGCTGAAGAACGACGAGCCCGGGACAGCCGCGACGCCGGCGTGCTCCACGAGATGCCGGGCGGTCGCGACGTCGTCGCCCAGCCCCAGATGTGAGCAGTCCGCCATCACGTAGTACGCGCCCGACGGCGCCTGCGCCTCGAAGCCAGCGTCCGCGAGGATCCGCATGATCGCCTCGCGCCGCTCCGCATACCCGGCCGCCATCTCCTTGTAGTAGAAGGACGGCAGCGCGAGCGCCGTGATGCCCGCCACCTGCAGCGGCGCCGCGGCCGCCACAGTCAGGAAGTCGTGCACCGGGCGGATCCCCGCCATCAACGGCCTCGGCGCGATCGCCCACCCCACGCGCCATCCCGTGACCGAGTACGTCTTCGACAGCGCGCTGATCGTGACGGTGCGCTCTTCCATCCCCGGGATCGTCGCCATCGGGACGTGCACGGCGTTGTCGTACAGGATGTGCTCGTAGATCTCGTCGGTGATCGCGATCGCGTCGTGCCGCGCGCACAGCTCGGCGATCGCCTCGAGCTCCTCCCGTTTGAACACCTTGCCGGTCGGGTTGTTCGGCGTGTTGATGATCACGGCGCGCGTCCGGTCGGTGAACGCCGCGCGCAGTTCCCCTTCGTCGAACCTCCAGTCCGGAGGCCGGAGGGTCACGAGCCGCGGCACCGCGCCGCTCAAGATCGCGTCGGGCCGATAGTTCTCGTAGAAGGGCTCGAAGACCACGACCTCGTCGCCCGGGTCGAGCACGCCGAGCATCGTCGCGATCATCGCCTCGGTGGAGCCGCAGGTGACGCAGAGCTCAGTCTCGGGATCGACGGACATCCCGTAGTCCCGCGCGTACTTCGCCGCGATCGCCTCGCGGAACGCCGGCACGCCCCACGTGATCGGGTACTGGTTATGGTCCTCGGCGATCGCCTGCGCGGCCGCCTCCTTCAGAGCCGCCGGCGCCGCGAAGTCGGGGAACCCCTGCCCCAGGTTGATCGCGCCGTGGTGGTTCGCGAGCCGCGTCATGTCGCGGATGACCGACTCCGTGAACGAGCCAGCCTTCAGCGACGGGCGCAGGTTCGACATGGCGGGGAGCCTAA
Source organism: Actinomycetes bacterium (assembly GCA_031364965.1). Classification (GTDB taxonomy): domain Bacteria; phylum Actinomycetota; class UBA4738; order UBA4738; family HRBIN12; genus JAOUEA01. Next base: position 7,745 of record JANLXF010000142.1, read on the forward strand.
CCGGCGCCGTGCGCGTGTGAGAATCGGCATGATGACCCCAGACCCCGCCCTCCCCGATGTCCTCGGCGCTGAGCTTCCCCCGGGTACGCGGTTCGCCGGGCCGCTCGAGGGCGCGATCCCGGGATGGCGCCCGGGCGATGCGCCCGATCCCGCCGACCTCGATACCTGCGTGGCCTGTGGCCTGTGTCTTCCCCACTGCCCGACGTACCGCCTCACCGGCGAGGAGTCGGCCTCGCCCCGCGGGCGGATCGCCGCGATGCGCGCCGTCTCGGAGGGCCGCGCCGAGATCGACGACGCATTCGGCGAGGTCATGGACCTCTGTCTCGTCTGCCGGGCGTGCGAGGACGTCTGCCCGTCCCACGCGCCCTTCGGCCGGATGATGGAGGCCGCACGCGTCCAGATCGAGCCGCGCCGGAGCCGCCGGGGGCGGGCGCTGCGGCGCGCTGGTCTCGACGTCCTATTGCCGAGCCCGAAGCTGCTCTGGCTCGCCGCGGTTTTCCAGCCGGTGGTCACCTGGGCGCTCCCGCGACGGATCCGCGCGATGGCGCCGCGGCCGAGCGAACGTCTGCGGAGGCTCCCGCGTGTGACCGAGCCGCCCCCCGGAGTCGGGACCCGCGGCACGGTCGCGCTGCTGCGCGGCTGCGTGCAGGATCGGTGGTTCCGCGAGGTGAACCGCGCCACGATCCGCGTGCTCGCCCGCAACGGCTGGCGCGTCGAGGTGCCGCGCGACCAGCGCTGCTGCGGCGCCCTGCAGGCGCACAACGGCAGGCTCGAC
>JANLXF010000086.1:0-36061 GCA_031364965.1 Actinomycetes bacterium
GAGCGGTTCCTGGCACTGATGGTGGGCCTGTTGATCCCCGGCATGATGCCGGTCGTCCTGGTCGCGCTCGCGGTGCTGGGCGGGGTGACCGTGGCGCAGCGGAGCTTCGCCGCGCTGACCCGTGCGTGACGGTAGGCTCCCGAACTGATCGAGCCCGCGGAGGTCATCTCCGGGCTACGTGGGGCCGAGCGAGGGAAGGAGCGGAACCATGGAGTACACACGGGTCGGCGCGATGGCGGAGATCCCGGAAGGCGAGATGCGGGCGTTCGATACCCCGGCGGGCCGGGTCGCCGTCGCGCACGTCGAGCACAAGCTCTACGCGTTCGGCGACGAATGCACGCACATGGGGTGCTCGCTGTCGGAGGCCGGGACGTTCGACGACCGTGCGGCCACGGTCGAATGCCAGTGCCACGGCAGCGTGTTCGACGTCGAAACCGGCGAGCCCGTGGAGGGCCCCGCTGGGGATCCCGTGCCCGTGTTCCGCACCCGCGAAGCCGAGGGCTGGGTCGAAGTGGCGGACGAGCCCGGCATGGAGTAGCACTCCAGGCCACGGCCGCATGTGCCGATGCCCCCGAGGGGATGAGCGCACGCAGCACCTTCTCGATCCGACCTTGGCTTGCGGCCGTTGCCGTGAGCATCGTCGCGGTATCCGCCTGCGGAGGCGGAGCCGATCGTCCGGGTGACGCCGCGTCCCCGTTCCCGGTGCGGATCACGGCGATCCGTGACGGGGCGATCGCCTTCACGCGCGACGTGGGGTCGGGCATCCCGCGCGTGTTCCTCCTGAACCGGGACGCGTCGGGCGGCACGGCGCTCTTCGCGCCCGGACGCGCGCAAGGGGATCCGGCGTGGTCCCCCGACGGGTCGATGATGGCGTTCGATATCGGGTGTGGGTCGAACATCGCGGCGGTGTACGTGGTTGACCCGTACGGCAAGAAGCGGGTCGAGCGCGCCATCCCTAGGGGCGTCGACGGTTGCGGCCCGACGTGGTCGCCCGACGGCACGACGATCGCGTTCGAGGGTCTGCGCGCCGGGCAGCAGGACATCTGGACCTCGCGGGCCGACGGCACCGCGGGCCGTCGGCTCACCGACGACCGCTCGCTGGATACGGGCCCGTCGTGGTCGCCCGACGGGCGGCACATCGTGTTCACCTCGGATCGAGGCGGCAACCGCGATCTGTACGTGATGGACGCGGATGGATCGCACGTCCGCGTCCTGTATGCGGGGTCGTTCGACGACCTCGACCCGAGTTGGTCGCCCGACGGGAAGTGGGTGGCCTTCTCGAGCGCCTCGTCGGCCGTCTGCACGGCCGCCGACGGCGACTGCACGTCGCACGTGTGGGTCGTGAGAGCGGATGGGTCGGACGCCGAGGAGCTGACGTCGGGGGCCGGGCACGATGTCGATCCGGCGTGGTCGCCCGACGGAGACCGGATCGCGTTCGCGAGCGACCGCGACGGCGACTTCGACATCTACGTCGTCGACGTCGCCGACGGCTCGATCGAGCAGGTCACGAACGATCCCGGCGCCGACCGGATGCTGACGTGGGGCGCCCGCCCCGCCGGCGTGTAGCCGACGGGACGGTTCGCCTCCGGCGCTTCGCTCAGTCGATGCCGTGGTACGAGGGAACGACCACGTACCGATGCCCCGGGGTGCCTCGAAGGAAGATCCGGCGGAGCGACACGTTGTTCGACGTGTTGCTCTCGAGCAGCTTGTCCTTCGGGTTCGCGATCACGGCCACGAAATAGCGGCCGTTCGGCAGGTCGGTGATGTTGAAGGACTGGCCGGGCAGCCCTTGGTAGTACGTGTCGCCCCACCCCACGTCGAGGTTCTCGCGGGTCCACAGCGCGTTCGGCCCGCCGCACGCGCTGTAGAGCCCCACCGAGTAGGGGATCCACACGGCGTTCGGCCTCGTGGTGTCGATCGCGTCGGTGGGCGCGAGGCAGAACGCTTCCTTCTTGCTGCGCACCACCTTCTGCTTGTTCGAGTCCAGGAGCTGGTAGGTCGCGAACTGCCGGAAGTGCCAGTGGTCGTGGCCGTCACGGGCGTCGTATTCCAGCCGGCCGGCCGCAGCCTTGCCCGTGACCGTGCCGTCTGCTGTCAGGAAGTACTGCCAGGCGTCCATCACGCCCTCGCCGGGCTGGCGGTACCCCTCGACCACGAGGTTGCCGGGTCCGGCGTTCCACAGGTTGGCGCCGAACGAAAGCCAGTCACGACCGTCGCGACCGCGTCGGCCGACGCCCATGGCGAACGCTGGGAGCGGGATCAGGTCGGGGAGCGTGGCGGGGTCCGGGGCGGAGACCACCGGCGCGTGATCGAACGGCCGGGTCGGCGCCTGTCCCGTGACCGGCGCGCGAGGCGCGGGCCGAAGGCACATACGTCGGCAGCGGCGGTTCGTGTCGATCGTGAAGCCGACCGTGACCGTGCGATCGGCGCTCGAGACTCCGAGGAGATCGGTGTAGGTCGGCGTGATCGTGACCTCGACGTTGTAGTGCCCGTCCTTCGCATCCAGGAACGGAGTGGAGCCCGAGTCGTAGTAGTAGAAGTAGTCGTTCCCGACCGCGGGCACGGCCCACCCTTCGTCGATGCCCCAGACGTTGCCGAGGACGAACGGCGTGTAGCCGCCGCACCCGTACATCGGATACGTCTGCGTGAGCGGTCCGGCGTCATCGACGCGTTGGCCCCCGTACATCGCGGGGCAGAAGTCCGTGTACTGATCGAGCACGACCCGCCCGTTGTCCTTGCGGACCGTGACCCGCAGGAACCCGGTGAGCCCACGCCAATCGGTGACCGTGTCGGCCGGCCACGGTTCGATCGTGGCGCCGCCGTCGATCCAGCGTTCGACCGAGACGGGAGTGTCGTAGTCGGGGCGTGAGGCGCGGATCTCGAGCGCGCCGTTCACGGCCGCCGCGAAGACACCGACGTTGAGCGGAACGGGGTAGTTCTGGCGTCGCACGATCGTGACTTCGTCGCTCCCGGCGACCAGCCGGACCGAGGGCGCGGCCGGTGAGGCGACGGCGGAGAGCGACCCCATCGGTGCCACGAGCCCCACGATGATGGTGACGGCGATGGATGCCCGCCGAAGTCCGTTCGATCGCATGTGGCCTCCCTGGTTCGCCCGGTCGGGGCCGGGGTTCGTCGGCACACGCATCCCGTGGCCGCCGATGGTTTCGCAGGCGCGAACCCTCGCACGGAACACGGCGTTCCGCAAGGGCGGCACGCCCGCTCATGCCGCCGGCATGTCCGGCCGTGACGGGGCCTGGTCAGCTCCTGGCGACGACGGTAGGCTCGCGCCCTTCGCCGTCACCAGGAGGTTGGTAGCCATGACCGACGCTCGAACCCGCTTCGACCTGCGGCCCGACGAGATGCCCACAGCCTGGTTCAACCTGATCCCGGACATGGTGGCCGCGGGGATGACCCCGCTGCCGCCGCTCAGCCCGCAGACCAAGGAACCGGTGGGGCCGGCCGACCTGGCGCCGCTCTTTCCCGAGGCGCTGATCATGCAGGAGGTGTCGACCGATCAGTGGATCGACATCCCCGGAGCGGTGTTGGATGTCTACCGGCTGTGGCGGCCCTCGCCGTTGTTCCGCGCGACCCGGCTCGAACAGGCGCTGCAGACCCCGGCGCACATCTACTTCAAGTACGAGGGAGTCTCGCCCGCCGGGTCCCACAAGCCGAACACCGCCGTGCCGCAGGCGTATTACAACAAGGAGGCCGGGATCCGGCGGATCGCCACCGAGACGGGCGCAGGTCAGTGGGGCTCGGCGATGGCGATGGCGTGCAACGTCTTCGGACTCGAGTGCGACGTGTACATGGTGCGTGCCTCGTTCGACCAGAAGCCGTACCGGCGGATCTTCATGGAGACCTTCGGGGCGAGCGTCGTGGCCTCACCCAGCGACAAGACGAACAGCGGTCGCTCGATCCTGGCCGAGCATCCCGACTCGACGGGCTCGCTCGGGATCGCGATCAGCGAGGCGGTGGAAGATGCCGCCACCCACGAGGACACGAACTACGCCCTGGGCAGCGTGCTGGGGCACGTCCTCTTGCATCAGTCGATCATCGGGCTCGAGGCGCAGAAGCAGATGGCCCTCGCGGGCGAGGACCCCGACGTGATCGTCGGGTGCGTCGGCGGCGGGTCGAACTTCGCGGGGATCGCGTACCCCTTCATGGCCGAGAGGCTGCGGGGGAACGCCACCACGCGGTTCCGTGCCGCGGAGCCGGCCGCGTGCCCCACCCTCACGAAGGGGCGGTTCGCCTACGACTACGGCGATACCGCGCAGATCGGCCCGATCGTGCCGATGTACACCCTGGGGCACGACTTCGTGCCGGCGCCGGTGCACGCCGGCGGTCTGCGTTACCACGGCGACGCACCCTCCCTCTCGATGCTCGTGCACGAGGGCCACATGGAGGCCACGGCGTACACGCAGAACCAGATCTTCGAGGCGGCCAAGCTCTTCGCGACCACCCAGGGGATCCTTCCGGCGCCCGAGCCGAGCCACGCGATCAAGTGCGCGATCGACGAGGCGATCGCCGCCAGGGACGCCGGGGAGGCACGCGTGATCTTGTTCAACCTCTGCGGCCACGGGCACTTCGACATGCAGGCCTACGACGACTTCAATCACGGCCGGCTCCCCGACTTCGAGTTCGACCCGGCCGACGAAGAGGCCGCGCTCGCGAACCTTCCCGAGGTGTCGATCCAGATCTAGGCGGCTGCCGGAGTTCAGCCGTTCAGCGCGCGCGGGGTGAGCTCGAACTCGTCGACGACGGCCTGCGCGACGGCCTGCGCCACCAGCTGGTAGCCGCGAGGGTTGAAGTGCAGGCCGTCGGTCGCACGGATCAGCTCGACCTGTCCCTCGTGGCGATAGAAGGGCGTGTAGTCGCCGTCGGCGGCGGCGAACCGGTCCCACGTGTCGACGTACACGGCGTTCGGCGTGGTCCGGATCACCTGGCGGAAGATGTCGTTCTGGCGTTGCATCACGGGCCAGCGGTCCTTCTCGCTGACGATCGGAAGCCCGACCCACACGACGTGCGAGCCGCCGTCGATCGCCGTGCGGGTGAACGTATCGACCCGATCCCGATACCCCTGCGTCCACTCGAACGAGCCGATCGGTGTGACCACCTGTCCGCCCGGCGAGGTCAGCCCCTGGTTGTCGTTGTCGCCGATCATCACGATCACCAGATCGGGCCGGAAGTCGCGTTCGATCTGACCCATCGCGCTGAACCAGTCGAAGTAGTCGAGGCGTGAGAGGCCCGTCGAGATCCTTCCCTGCTTCGAGATCCGTGAGAGCGAGGGGCGGAACTCGCGCTCGAGGTAGACGCCGAGCCCGGCCGCGAGGGAATCGCCGACCACCACGATCCGCAGCTCGTTGTCGGAGGTCGGCCGCCGCATCGGCGTGGATCTCGTGACGGGCTCGTCCGGTGCCGGGGACACCGAGACGTTCGGGTCGATCGTGGGGAGGTCGTCGGGCGCCTGGCCGCCGGGCGCGCCGCCGGGGTCGCGTCCGAGAGCCCGCGCGGCGGCATCGGTCACCTTGGTCAGCTGGAACACGTCGCTGATACCCGCGAGCGGCCGAAGCACCCAGAGCGACACCATGCGCCGCGTGCCGAACGGCTGCGCCTCGGATGCGCGTTTCAGCGTCGGCGCGTAGAGCAGGGTCCACACGAGCAAGCACACGAGCATGACCCCGAGCACGCGCCCGGCGGGCATCGTGTGGCGCCGGTGCGCGCCGAAGCGCCCGTTGGGGGGGCGGTCGCGGGGCATCTCGGGCATCATCGACGGGTCTCGGACTTCATCAGAACTGGAAGTAGATGAACGGCGCCACGCCTTGAGGACCCAGCGTGGCGATCACGAAGAGCGCCGTGGCGAACCCGACCCCCATGACCCAGGGGCGGAGCGCGGAGATGCGGTCCTGCAGGATCTCCGCGGGCTCGTGCGGAGCGAACTGCAGGGCGAGCATCAGCGCGATCACGAACAGCACCAGTGGGGAGACGAGACCGCTGCCGGCGGTGCCCCATCCCGTGACGACCTGCCGGAGCAGCGCGAACGCGGTCCCGACCGTGTCGGCTCGGAAGAACACCCATCCCAGGCAGACGAGGTTGAAGGTGGCCGCGCGTTCGAGCCAGATCCGGCCGGGGGTCGGGACGGACCCAGCGCCCGTGGTCTTCGTATGGGAACGCCGCCATGCGCCGACGCACTGCCCGGCCCCGTGGTAGGCCCCCCAGATCACCATCGGCCAGGCGGCGCCGTGCCACAACCCGCCCAGCACCATCGTGATCATGATGTTGACGTAGGTGCGTCGCGGGCCCTTCCGGGAGCCGCCGAGCGGGAAGTAGAGGTAGTCGCGGAGCCAGCGCGACAAGGTGATGTGCCACCGTCGCCAGAAGTCCCGCAGTGACCGGGCGCTGTAGGGCCGGTCGAAGTTCACGGGGAACTGGAAGCCCAACAGTTTCGCGACGCCGATCGCGATGTCGGTGTAGCCGCTGAAGTCGCTGTAGATCACGATCGCGTAGGCCCATACGCCCACGATCGCCTCGATCGCGCTCACGCGAGTCGGGTCGGCGAAGACCGGGTCGACGATCGCGGTCGCCAGGTAGCTGGAGATCACGACCTTCTTGAACAACCCCCCGAAGATCAGGTAGCCGGCGCCGGCCACGTCGAGGTGCCGGGGGTCGCGCCGGACGCCGAGCTGGGGGATCAATTCGTCGGGCCGCACGATCGGCCCGGCCACCAGGTGCGGGAACAGGGAGAGGTACAGGAAGACGTCGAGCCATCCGGCGACCTCGAACTGCCGCCGGTAGACATCGACGACGTAGCTGACCGCCATGAACGAGAAGAACGAGAGTCCGACCGGAAGGATCAGGTTCACGAGTGGGAGGCCCGCGTGGATCCCGGCCGACTCCATCGCCCGCGTGAGGTTCAGCGAGAAGAAGCCGTAGTACTTGAAGTAGGCGAGGGGAGCGAGCGTGGCCGCCACCCCGATCCCCATCGCCCACCGCCGCCGCCGCTCGTCGTCGTGGCGGGCGACGACGATCGCGCTCACCTGGGCGATCGCGGAGACGCCCGCCAGCAGCCAGACGAAGTGGACGTTCCACCAGGCGTAGAAGACGTAGCTGGCCGCGATCATGAAGAGCTTCCACGGGACGGGCCGGGGGTTCAGCAACCAGTGACCCAGGAAGACGAGGCAGAAGAAGATCGCGAAATCGACGGTGGGGAAGAGCATGGCGGGTAACTCTAAGGCAACCCCTTGGACGCTGTCGCCGGGGTGGCCCCCCGGGTCAGCGCGCTCCGATCCGGCGCTCCAGGAATCGCCGCTCCGCCGGGTTCGTGGCCAACCCGAGCGCCCGGCGGTAGGCCGCGTCGGCCTCGTCGTGCCGGCCGAGGCGCCGCAGCAGGTCGGCGCGGGTCGCGTGGAGCAGGTGATAGCCGTCGAGCTCGGCGGCGAGCTCGTCGACGAGGGGGAGCCCGGCTCCCGGACCGTCGGCCATCGCGATCGCCACGGCCCGGTTCAGGCGCACGACCGGCGATGGGTGCCGCGCGACGAGCGCCGTGTAGAGACCGGCGATCTCGGGCCAGTCGGTGTCCTCGGGCCGAGGAGCGCGGGCGTGCAGCGCGGCGATCGCAGCCTGCAGCTGGTACGTGCCGGGCGACCGGAGCGCGACGGCACGATCGAGCGCGGCGAGCCCCTCGTCGATCATCTCCTGATCCCACAGGGAGCGGTCCTGGTCGTCCAGGAGCACGAGGTCGCCGGAGCCGTCGACCCGCGCGTCGCGTCGCGAGTGCTGCAGCAGCATCAGGGAGAGGAGTCCGAGCACCTCGGGCTGGTCCGCGAGCAGCCGGTCGAGGACGCGCGTGAGCCACAGCGCCTCGTCGCACAGATCCGCCCTGATCAGATCGCCGCTCGTCGCCGCGTAGCCCTCGTTGAAGATCAGGTACAGGACCGTGAGCACGCCCGTCAGGCGTTCCTGAAGGAGGTCGAGCGGGGGTACGCGATACGGGATCCCGGCCTGCCGGATCTTGCGCTTCGCGCGGACGAGGCGCTGCGCGATCGTGGGCTCGGGTGTCAAGAAGGCGCGCGCGATCTCGCGCGTGGACAATCCGCCGACCGTCCGGAGCGTGAGCGCGACGCGCGCATCCGCGGCGAGCGCGGGGTGGCAGCAGGTGAAGATCAGCCGCAGTCGTTCATCGGGGATCTCGTGCATGTCGCCGTTAGCCATCGCTCCGAGCTCCTGCAGTCGCGCGGCGTCCTCGGCCTTCGAGGCGCCGACCCGGTCACGGCGCAGCCGGTCGATCGCCCGGTTCCTGGCCGTGGTCGTGATCCACGCGCCGGGGTTGTCGGGGATCCCGCCGCGGGGCCATCGCTCGATCGCCACCGCGAACGCATCCTGCACCGCCTCCTCGGCCAGGTCGAAGTCGCCCACGGCGCGGATCAGCGCCGCCACGGCCCGCCCCGACTCCCGCCGGAACAGGCGGTCGACCACCTCGGCGGTGGCGTCCGGGTCTACGGTCCCCCCCCGAGCTGCGCGAAGTCGACGACGGGCCGCACCTCCACGGCTCCGGTGCGGCTGCCCGGGTACATCCGTGCGGCCTCCAAGGCGTCGTCGAGGTGTTCGCAGTCCAGGAGATAGAAGCCGCCGAGCTGCTCCTTCGTCTCGGCGACGGCGCCGTCGTCGCCCTCGACGGCTGCCTCGCGCGCCCCCGCTTGCCCCGCCGATGTCGCAGCGGGTGCTGGTCGAGACCCGCCACACCTTCAGCAGCGACCGTGGATTCAGAGTAGCCTCGTCAAACCTTCGGATTCCCGAGGGACCGCAAGCCGGAAGGAGGGGCGCCATGCCCCGAAGCGGAGAGCTCCATGTGACCAAGGAGTGCTCGGAGTACAAGGGCCTCGCTGGTGACTTCTGCACGATCACGTCCTCGAACCTCGAAGAGATCGAGGTCGGGTCGAAGGTCGTCTACGCGGAGGCGGCTGGTGAGGGCTCGCTGGACACCGACGTCGTCCTCGACGCCGGGTCCGGCAACACGGCCGCCGGTCATGTCGTGCTCGATCTTGCGGCCGAAAAGGGCGTGGCGACATTCTCAGGCGGGACCGGGAAGTTCACCGGGTTCCAAGCCCATGCAGATGTCTCGACCGATCCGGACGGACTGTGGCATTGGGAAGGGACGTACAGCTTCGACTGAGCGCTTGAGTCGAGGCGGCATCCTTCCGGCCCGCCAGATCTTGGAATGGAAGCTCGCCAATGGCCACGCGCCCCGGCGCGGGTAGTCTCCCTGGTCACGAGTTGACGTAGACGTCCGGACGTATCGGCGAACGGACCGTCGGTCGTCATCGCCTCGTCGTCGCGAACGCGCATCGTGGTGGCCCGGTCGGTGGGGTAGAGCGCCTCGGCCGCGCGCTTGATCCCCCGGTGCTCGAGCCAAGCCTCGTAGCCCTGATAGGCGTCCAGCATGGACCGCATCCCCTCCGGGGTCGCGTCGGCCTCGGCTTCGTTCCCGTAGATCAGCAATGCGTACAACACGAGTTGGACCCCCCTAGGGACCGTCGACCAATGCCCGGACTTCGACCGCGCCGTGCACCGCGCTCGGGATCCGGGCCGCGTAGTCGAGCGCGGTATCGAGATCGCAGTCGACCAGGAAGTAGCCTCCGAGTTGCTCGCGGGTCTCGGTGAACGGACCGTCAACCACGCTCACCTCGCCGTCGGCGACGCGGACGATCTTTGCCGTCGCCGCGCCCGCGAGCTCGTCGCCACCCCGGATGTGGCCCCGTTCCTCCATCTCGGTCGCGAGCTTCCCGTACTCGGCGTACATCGCCTCGCGTCCCTGCGGGTCCACGCGGTCCCAGGCGGCCTCGTCCGAATGGATCAAGAGCAGGTATCGCATGCGCATCCTCCCTCGCCCGGCCGGATCCCCCGGCTCCGCTCACCATGACGACGAACGCGGTCCTCGTCTCTCGACATCCTGCCCGAAGTTGCCCCCGGCTCCTGGGTGCCGTCCTCGGTGCGACCGGCCTCCGTGTGTGGCGTGCTCCTGTAGCCTTGCACCCATCGGCTCCTTGCACCTACATCGGAGGTTCGGACATGACGCGCGAGAGCGACTGGCACGTATTCGAGAAGGCCTGTGAGATCACCGCATCGGCCGTGCGCGGCACGATGACGGGCCAGGACGGTCAGCAGGCGTCCTTCGTCGGTGACGTCTTCCGGGAGATCTACGCCTCGGTCAAAGAAGCCGCCGACGCGATGTCGAGCCAGTCCTCGAAGGCCGGGTTCTAGACGCGGCGCATGACGTCGCGCATCGACACGATGCCGACGACCACGCCGGCCTCCATCACCGGCAGATGCCGGAAGCCGAAGGCGAACATCGACTCGAGCGCTTCATCGGCGGGCGAGTCGGCGCCGATCGTCGTGGGGTCCGACGTCATGAACTCGCGTACCTGATGCTGTTCGCCGTCGAAATCGGCCGCCACGGCGCGGAGGGTGTCTCGCTCGGTGAAGATGCCGACGAGCCGGTCGCCCTCCATCACCAGTGCCGAGCCGACCCCCTTCGTGCTCATCACGGTCGCGGCTTCCGCGATCGTGGTCGTGGGGGCCACCTGGACGAGGTCGGTGCTCATGATCACCCGGATCGACACGCTCATGTCTCCTCCTCGGCGCGAGCCTAGCCCGACGCAGGACCTGCGGGAAGCCCTCCTCGCGTGGGACCGGAGCAACCGGGTCGGCTATCCGTGGCGGACCACCGAGTCCGATCCCTACGCCACGCTCGTTTCCGAGGTGATGCTGCAGCAGACGCAGGCGTCGCGGGTGGGTCCGATCTTCGAGGCGTTCCTCGCGCGGTTCCCAACGGTGGTCGCGCTCGCGGATGCGCCCCGGGGGGAGGTGCTCACCGCGTGGGCGGGACTCGGCTATCACCGCCGGGCGGTCGCGCTGCACGAGGTAGCGCGCGCGATCGTGCGCGACCACGACGGCTCGGTGCCGCGCGAGCCGGAGGTGCTTCGTGCGCTCACGGGCGTCGGCCCGTACACGGCGGCGGCCGTGGCCTCGATCGCGTTCGGCGTCCCGGTTCCGGCCGTCGATACGAACGTCCGCAAGGTGATAGCTCGGCTCGTCTTCGGCGCGGAACGCGACGAGATCACGGCGCGCCAGGCGGAGGAGGCGGCCGCCTCGTGGCTCGATCGGGACCGCCCGGGGGAGTGGAACCAGGCCGTGATGAACCTGGGGCGCGAGGTGTGCCGGACCCGGCCGCGGTGCGAGGTCTGCCCGCTTGCGCAGACGTGCCGCTTCCGGGCGTCGGGCCGCGAAGGCCGCCCCTCGGTGCGGCTGCAGACGGCGTTCCACGGCTCGATGCGGCAGGTCCGGGGCGCGGTGGTCGCGGCGCTCCGGCAGCGCAGTCCTTCGACGCTCGGCGCGATCGAGCGGGCGGTCGACCGGCCGGCGGATCACGTCCGCGAGGCCGTGGCGGCACTTCATCGCGACGGGGTGGTAGAGGCGTCCGAGGCCGCCCTGCGCGGGCGGCCCCGGGGACGGGTCCGCTTCTCCGAGGCCTGAGCCGGTACGCGCGCCCGACCACTCGCTCGTTGACGCGGGACGGCGCCACGCCGTACGGTGGTGCGCATAATGAGACCGATTCTCACTATCGGTATGGTATTCGCCATGCTGGCCGTGGCGGTGACGGCGTGCGGTCGTGGCGCCACCGACGGCACGAAGGGTCGTTCCGTGGTCGCCGGCTTCTACCCGCTCGCCGAGGCGGCCCAGAAGATCGGCGGGGCCTGCGTCACGGTCACGGACCTGACCCCGCCGGGGGTGGAGCCCCACGATCTCGAGCTCACGCCCGGCGACGTCGAGGCGCTCGCCACTGCCGACGTGGTGCTCACGATGGGCGGCGGGTTCCAGCCGGCGGTCGAGGATGCTGCGGCGGACTCGGGAGGCGTCGTCATCGACGTCCTCGAGATCGCCGGCTCGACGCTGCCGCCCCCGGCGGGGGCGAACGGCGACCTTGCGCTCGATCCGCACCTGTGGCTCGACCCCGGCCGCTGGGCCCAGGTGGTGCGTGCGCTCGGCGCCGATCTCGCCGTCGTGCTCCCGGCCTCGTGCGACGCAGCCGCGAACGCGAAGGCGTACGCGGGCCGGCTCGAGGCCCTCGACGCGGCGTTCACCGAAGGGCTCTCGCGGTGCGCCCGCACCACGATCGTGACGACCCACGCCGCGTTCGGGTACCTCGCCGATGCTTACGGAATGACGCAGGAAGCGATCACCGGGCTGGTGCCGGAGTCGGAGCCGAGCGCGGAGCGCCTCGCGCAGCTCCGGGATCTCGTCGAGCGCGAGGGCATCACGACGATCTTCACCGAGTCGCTCGTGGCGCCCGAGGTCGCCCAGACGCTCGCCGCGGAGGCGGGGGTCCAGGTCGCGACCCTGAACACGCTCGAAGGGCTCACCGACGATCAGCTCGCGGCCGGGAAGGATTACCGGTTCGTCATGCGCGACAACCTCGCGACGCTCGAGGGGGCGTTGGACTGTGGCTGAGCCGGCGCGCGAACCCGACGCCCCACTCGTGCAAGCCGAGGGGGTGACCTTCGCCTACGGGCACACCCCGGTGCTGGAAGGCGTGGATCTGTCGGTGCGTCCCGGTGAGTTCGTCGCGCTCGTTGGGCCGAACGGCTCGGGGAAGTCCACCCTGCTACGGGTGCTCTTGGGTTCGCTCCCGCCCGCATCGGGCCGGGTCAGGCTCTTCGGAGAGGCGCCCGGCCACGTCCTGGACCGACGCCGGCTCGGGTACGTGCCGCAGCGGCCCGGGCTCGCCTCGGAGGTACCCGCGACCGTGGCGGAGATCGTGTCGACGGGCAGGCTGACGCGGCGGGGCTGGTGGCGTCCCCTCGGTCAGGCCGATCGCGACGCCGTCGCCCACGCGCTCACCTCGGTGGGCCTCGAGGGGATGGCCGACCGGCCGGTGAACCAGCTGTCCGGGGGCCAGCAGCAACGCGCCTTCATCGCACGCGCCTTCGCGAGCGAGCCGAGCCTGCTCGTCCTCGACGAGCCGATCGCCGGCGTCGACGCGGAGTCGCAGCGCCGGTTCCGCGATGCGCTCGTGCACCTGGTCGAGGAACACGGCGGCGCCGTGCTGCTCGTCTCGCACGAGCTCTCGGCGGTGGCGCCCGACCTCGATCGCGTGATCGTGCTGAAACGGCGCGTGCTCTTCGACGGCCCGCCGTCGCAGCTCACGGACGAGGGCGTGAGCCTGGGCGTCCACCGCGAGGACCTGCCGCTCTGGCTCGAGGGGCTCCGATGAGCGGGATGAGCGGGATGATCGGGATCGTCGGGACGACTCTGCCCTACCCGTTCGACCTGGAGTTCATGAAGAGAGCGCTGATCGCGAGCCTCGCGGTCGGTGTGTTCGCGCCGATGATCGGGACCTTCCTGGTGCAGAAGCGGATGTCCCTGATCGGCGACGGCATCGGCCACATCGCGTTCGCGGGCGTGGGGGCCGGATTGCTCGCGGGGATCTGGCCGGTGTGGACCGCGTTGGGCTTCGCGATCGTCGGTGCGCTCGGCGTCGAGTGGTTGCGGTCGAAGCGGAAGGCATCGGGCGACCTGGCGCTCGCGCTCTTCTTCTATTCGGGGATCGCGGCGGGGGTGGTGTTCGTGAGCGCGAGTGGCGGATTGAACGCGAGCGTGCTCACCTATCTGTTCGGCCAGCCGCTCACGGTGAACGACGACGAGCTTCGGGTGATCGTGCTCCTCGGCGCCGCGATCGTCGCGGTGATCGTCGCGTTGCGCCGGCTGCTGTTCTCCGTGGTGACCGACGAGGACTGGTCGCGTGTGGCCGGCCTCCCGGTCGGGTTCGCGAACTCGGTGCTCGCGGTCGCGACGGCGTGCGCCGTGGTCGCCGCGATGAAGATCGTCGGGATCTTGCTGATCGCCGCGCTGATGGTGCTGCCCGTGGCGAGCGGGCAGCTCATCGGTCGGTCGTTCGGGGGCACGATGCGCTGGGCGGTCGCGATCAGCGTCGGCTCGGTGATCGGCGGGCTCGCCGCATCGCGGATCTGGGGCCCCGCGCCCGGCGGCACGATCGTGCTCATCAGCGCGGGGGTGTTCGCGTTGGTGGCGATCGTGAAGCGGGGTGTCGCCCCGCGGCTTCCCCTCCCGGTCGAGGAACCCGAGCCGGAGGCGTGATGACGCGCGCGGACGACCTCCATGCCACGGCGGCCGCGCGGCTCGCCGCGGCGAGCCAGCGGTTCACCGCGGCACGTGCGTCGCTCGTCGATGCGCTGTCCCGCGCGGGCAAGCCGCTCACGATCGCCGACGTGCTGCACGCCTGCCCGGGGCTGCCGCAGAGCTCCGCCTACCGGAACCTGGCCGCCCTCGAGCAGGCAGCCGTCGTGCGGCGCGTGATCACCGACGAGGGCTCCGCGCGCTACGAGCTCGCCGAAGACCTTACGGCGCACCATCACCACCTCGTGTGCTCGATCTGCGGCCGTGTCGAGGACGTGACGATCCCCGCCGAGCTCGAGCGCTCGATGGATCGCACGCTCGACCGGCTCGGACGGCGCACAGGTTTCGCGGAAGTCAGTCACCGGCTCGACCTGATCGGCACGTGCCGGGACTGCGCGGAGATCCGGCTCAGGGGGTGAGGTAGGGGTTGTCCGGCACCGGGATCTCTCGCGGGGTGCCGTTCGCGGCGATCAGCACGTCGTTGCCCAAGGGGTAGAGCCGGCCTGTCACGCTGACCCAGCCATCGGACACGACCGAGCCAGGAGGGGCGCCGACCACGCGGACCTGCGCGATCGTCGCGTCGGCGACACAGCACGTGATGATGAATCGCGTGAGCCGGAACTCGTCGGGCCCGTCGCCGGCCTCGATCGTGACGAAGCCCTCGAGGGTGACGACCTCCCCCGCCCGCGCTCGGAGCGCCGCCTGACCTTCCTTCGTGGTCTGGGAAGCCGCGATGTCGACGAAGTCGATCGGGCCGGAGACGATGCGCGCGCTCGCTCCGAGCGTCGCCGCCGAGAAACTGGAGCGTCGGCCGACGGCGTACGCACCGAGCGTCACCGGCGGCAGCGCGAGCATGATCACGACCGGCAGCACCACGACGCCGAGGGACCACGTCTCACGACGGCCGAGCGGCTCGGGATCGGCCACGCGCGCCGACGCGAGGCGTCCGATCGCCGCGATCGTGACGATGACCGCGCCGCAGGGGATCAACCATGCCGTGCGAGCCGACAGGTAGAGCATCGTGCGACCCGACGCGAGCAAGAACCAGAACAGGCCCGCCCACGCGGCGAGCACGAGGCCCGCGGCGACCCGGGGATGGCTCCAATGCGTCATCCGAACACCACCTGCACCCACATCGTCGCGACCAACGTGGTGGCGCCGACCGCGAGGATGACCACCCGCAGGAACCCTCGCTCGTAGGTGCCGACGTAGAGCGCGCTGAGCTTCGTGTCGACCATCGGTCCCGCGACGAGGAACGCCAGCTGCGCGGCCGGGCCGAACGAGACGAACGACGCGGCGACGAAGGCGTCGGACTCGCTGCACAACGACATCAGGAACGCGAGCGCCATCATCGCGACCAAGCTGAGCACGGGAAGGCTCGCGACGCGGTCCACGATCGACTGCGGCACGAAGGTCTGCACGGCCGCCGCGATCGCTGCGCCAAGGATCAAGAACCGTGCCATGAAGACGACGTCGCCGGTGAGGTGCCCGAAGAACCGCGCCCAACGCGGCTCGTCCTGGCGCACCTCGTGCGCCTCGGTGTCCACGTCGCGGGCTCGCAGGAACTCGCCCGCCCGCACGCGGCCCACCACCCAGCCGACGGCCATGGCCACGATGAATCCCAGCGTGAATCGGCCGATCACCATCACCCACAGGTCGCTCCTCCCGCGGTACGCCACGAAGGTCGACGCCACGACCACGGGGTTCACGATCGGTGCGGCCAGCATGAAGGTCACGGCCGCCGACGGCGCGAGCCCCTTCGCAGCCAGCCGGCGGGCCACCGGCACGGAGCCGCATTCGCACACCGGGAACGCGACGCCTGCCGCGGCCGCCGCGGGCATCTGCAGCGCCGGGTGCAGCCGGCCGATCTTCTCGAACGCCGAGCTGGGCACGAAGACCTCGATCGCGGCCGAGACCGCCGCGCCGAGCATGATGAACGGGGTCGACTCCACGAGCAGGGATCCGAAGACGACCAGCAGGTTGCGGAGCCAGCCGATCCTGACCGGGTCGGCAAACCGGGCGAGCACCGCGGCGCACACCAGCATCGAAACGACGGCGATCCCCGAGCGTCCCGAGCCGGAGGTGGGAGACGCCCCGGATGTCGTGGCGCGAGGATCGACGCCCACGGCCATCAGCAGTACCTCGCGAACGCCACCGAGAACGAGGGATAGGCGTCGAGCACGACCCGCCGGCCGTCGGGACCCGTGATGCGATGCAGGGCCGATGCCACCTGGTCCGAGCTGATGCGGCGTTCGGTGACCACCGCGGGATCGAGGAACACGCCGTCGCTTCCGACCGCCGAGACCACGCCGGCACCCATCGCGGCGTCGAGCCGTCGGGCGATCGCCGTTCCCGGCAGGGCGTGCGTGGCCGTGCGGAGGCTTCCGGTCGCGGTCACCACGATGGTCGCGTCGGGGACCTGGGCGGTGACCGCGTGCACGATCGCGCCGGTGCGGCGATCCATCGTCTCGAGCGGGCCGTCCAGCACGACGCCCACGACGTCGGGGATCGCGTCGGCGCCGTAGCCGTCGGCGAGCAGTCGCTCCACCGGGGGGAGCGGGTCGCCCGGTCCGATCCGCAGATCGTCGTGGTCGGCTCCGACGTACCAGCCGTCGCCGATCAATCCGCGGTCGGAGATATCGGGCGCGACGAGCCCGATGCGCGAGGCCTGACCGTTCGCGAGGTCGAGATCGTCGGCAAGCGTGGTGATGACGGACGGCGGCGCGGAGGCCGTCCACGCGCGCGTCACGCGGCCGGCACCACGAAGGAGCGTCCCGGTGATCCCGTGCTGGAACGGTAGACCGCCGCTGCCGATCGTCGTCAGGACCGCCGCCGGGTCGAGCGGGAGCGAGCCGGGAACGGCGAGGCCTGCGGCCCCCTCGGGCGTCGAGTCCTCGATCCGCGAGGCGAGCCACGGCCACGCGTCGGGCCGCGCCGTCAGCTCGGGCATCCCGACGCCGCGCCACACGATCGCCACGACGAGGGGCGACCGCGTCCCTTCCCGCACGACGCCGGGGATCGCCGTGCCGGCTCGCACCTCCGGGTGAGCCCGTCGGAGACCGAGCAATGGCTCGAGCGTCGGCGCGATCCGGTCGAGGGCCAGCCTGGACGACAGCTCGCCGCCGCGGATCCCCGGCCCCATGAAGAGCAGAGGTACCTGGGTCGCCCTTCGAGCGTCAGTGGTGGACGGCCAGGTCGTCCCACCCAGGTCCATCACGTGCGTGGTGTCGCCGGTGGCGGCGAGGACGTCGGGCGAGCGGCCGTCCCGGAACCCCGCGACGATCTGATCGCGCAGCCACGACGGGAGGGGGCAGAACGGAACCGCGGCGCTGACCGGCCCCGCCTTCGCGCAGCTCTCCCCCACGCAGAAGGCGCGGAGCACGAACGCGGGGGCGCCGATCAGCGTGAGGACGACGAGGAGCAGGGTCAGGCGGCGGCCGGTGGACACGTCGTCCACGCTACCGCCAAGTTGTCGCTCCGCCCGGTTGTCGTGTTCCCTATGGCGACCATGATGGCGACCATCACCTCTCGACGCCGTCTCCTGGCGCCGCTGCTGGCGCTCGCCGTGGTGGCCACCGCCCTCGTCAACCGGCCGCCTTCCCGCGCGGCCGCGTCCGATCAGGATCTGGTCAGGATCGCCTGCGCGATGCCGCACGACTACCTGCTGCGCACCTGGCGCGGCTGGCGCCCCGACCGTGGCGCGCAGCTGAGCTTCATCCCGAAGGAGCCGAACTTCGTCGGGTCCGGACTCCCGCACGTGGGTCCCTGGGACTACATCCAGCACGTCCCGATGCTCTGGTACGGCCCCGGGTTCATCCAGGGGCAGGGCGAGGTCGACCGTCCGGTGACGGTGGCCGGCATCGCGCCCACGGTCGCCGACCTCCTCGGGTTCGACGGCTACACGGCGCCCGACGGGCAGCCGATGGACGAGGCGTTCGTTCCCGGTCTCGGCGCCTCGCCCAAACTCGTCGTCACGATGGTCTGGGACGCCGGCGGCATGAACGTCCTCGAGGCCCACCCGAACTCGTGGCCCTACCTGAAGTCGCTGATCCCCAAGGGCACCTTCTTCACCGACACCACGGTGGGCTCGTCGCCGACCAGCACCGCGCAGATCCACGCCACGATCGGCAGCGGAGCCTTCCCGAACCACCACGGCCTCGTGGGGCACCACCTGGAGGTCGGCGGCAAGCTCACGACACCCTGGAACAACGGCCCGTCGTTCTTCGTGGAGCCCACGCTCGCCGATCTGTACGACCGCGCGATGGGCAACAAGCCGGTCGTGGGCATCGTGGGCACGGTCGACATCCACTTCGGCATGCTGGGTCACGGCGCCTTCTTCAACGGCGGCGACCAAGACGTGGCGCTCACCCGGTCGGTGACGGGAGGCGACACGCTCACCGACGAGGGCTTCACCTGGAACCTGCCCGAGCGCGACGCCGGGTACTACTACGTGCCGCCCTACGCGAACGACGTCCCGGGCTTCGAGCAGGACGTGAAGAAGGTCGACCAGGCCGACGGCAAGCTCGACGGCAAGTGGCGCGATAACGAGATCGAGCCGCTGCTCAAGGGCTTCGACACTCCCGCGCGCACGCCCTATCAGGAGCGTGTGGTCGAGACCGTGATCAAGAACGAGCGCTTCGGCAAGGACGGCGTCACCGATCTGCTGTATCTGAACTTCAAGGAGATCGACTACATCAGCCACGTGTGGTCGATGAACAGCCCGGAGATGCAGGACGCGGTGGTGGCGCAGGACCTCGCCCTCAGACACCTCGTTGCCTATCTGAACCGCGAGGTCGGTGCGGGCCAGTGGGTGCTGGCGCTGACCGCTGACCACGCGTCGATGCCCGACCCGGCGGTCTCGGGCGGCTATCAGATCTCGACCGGCCCGATGCAGGCGATGATCAACGAGAAGTTCGACACCGACGGCGACGACACGCCGATCGTGGACCTGATGCAGCCGACGCAGGCGTTCCTGAACGTCGACGAGCTCACGCAGAACGGCTTCACGGTAGCCGACGTCGCGCGGTTCATGATGACGTTCACCCAGGGCCAGACGGCGGGGGGCGGCGTGGTGCCGCTCCCGGGCCAGGACAACGTGACGGTGATGGAGGCAGCCTTCCCGTCGGCCATGATGCAGGACCTGCCTTGCCTTCCGGAGGCGCAAGCCTAGGGACGGCACCCCGGGTTCGGCACGGCTCCGCAGCTCAGGCGGCGGTCGGCGTCACGACGGTGCGGCGGGGCCGCCACACGGCGTAGGCGACCGGGATCGCGAGCACCGTCAGGTTCCTCGCGATCAAGAGGATCTGGTTCCAACCCGGTCCCAGATGCAGATCGAGGTACCACGAGGCGACGATCCCACCGGTGAGGAGCGACGGGAGCGCCGCGATCGCGAGCCACCTTCGCCCCGACGCGGCGGCCAGGGCTCCCCACGGCAGGAGCCACGCGACGTACTGCGGCGACAGCAGCGGCGAGAGCGCCAGCAGCCACGCGATCGCCGCCAGGGCCGGGGTGCCCCAGGGGTCGAGCCCGCGCTTCGAGGCGGTGATCCAGATCGCCGCGCTGCCCGCGATGAGGCCGGCGAGGAGTGCCGCCCGCGCCCAGTCCGGGACCGAGCCGGTGCGGTTCGCTCCCTGTTCGAATCGATGTTCGCCGGTTCGCGCCCACACGATCGCGCCCACGGTCGACTCCAGCTCCCAACCCGTCGCCCCCCGGAAGGTCGCCACCTGCCCGACCGCTCCCGGCCCGGCGAACGCCGTCCACGCGAGCGTGCCGGCGACGAGCACGACCACGAAGGGCTTCACGACCTCGAGCCGCCTCGCCAGGAAGAACCCCGGCACCAGCACCGACGGCCACACCTTGAGCAGGGTGGCCGCCGCGAGCGACGCGCCCGCGGGGCCGTCGCGCCGGCGCGCTGCCGCCGCAGCCGCGAGCACCGCGAGACCCACCGCCACCAGGTCGGAGCGCCGGTAGATGAATACCAGGAGCGGTGTCCCGAGCCACAGGTAGCGGCGTGCCGTCTCCGCACCCCACGCGGTTCGCAGCGCGATGAACGTGAGCAGGTCGCCGGCAAAGGCCACGACCGCCAGAAGGGCCGCGGCCACGCCGATCGTCCACGCGCCGACGAGCTCCGCGATGCCCAGCTCGAGCACCGGGTACTCGACCGGGAAATCGCGGTACGGCACGCCGGGCAGGTGCGCGATCGCGACGTAGCGGGCTGCCGCCGACGACGGGTAGTGGGGGACGCCGGCGACCACCGAGACCAGCACGACCACCCGCAGGATCCACAGCCCGCGGGTCCAGCCGTCGACAGCTTCCCGGCGCGTTCGGCTCGCGTCGACGCCCCCGTCGACCGCGCCGGATCCCCGCATGGCTCGAGACAGTACACGGGGACCCCGCGGACCTCGACGGGATCGTTCCGAGCCTCCGCCCGGGGCCGAGCCGACCCGCTATCCTTTGCTGTCCGCGCGCGCCGGGTCACGTATCGCCTCGGCGCTCGAGCGATCCGGCGAACCAGATCTGAAGGGGATGGACTGACCATGACCGGCACCGACGCCCAGGTGAGGGCCGCTTCGCCGGCGGAGCCCGACGACGCGGGGACGTCCTGGCTGGGGTCCTGGTGGGTGATCGGCGGTCTCGTCCTGCTGATGCTGCTCGTGCTCGGGTGGCGGTTCCTCGCCGACCCCGGCCTGTCGGCACCCACCCGCGACCCCGCCTGGTACACCTGGCGCGCCCAGGTGATCATGCAGGCCGATCCTGCGCGGGTGGTGCAGGAGTGGGGGCCCAACGGCCTGTTCGCCGGCGGGTACCGCGTCACGGTGCCGCTGCTCGGCGCGCTCCTGCAGCGGGTGGTCGGCATCGACCGCTACACCTTCAGCACCTATCTCATGATCGGGATCCCGATCTTGACCGGGCTCGCCCTCGGCGCCGCGCTCTTCCGCAGCCGTCGCGATCCGTTGGTCGTCCTGACGACACTTCTCGCCTCCGTGGCCCTCTTCCTCACGACGCCGTACGTCGGCTACCTCGACAACATCACGGTGCTCTTCCTGCTCTCGCTGATGATCCCGTTCGTCCACGAGGCGCGGACCTCGTGGGGGGCGAGAACCGCGCTCTTCCTGATCGGGGTCGCCGCGGCGTTCACGCACCCGACGACGTGCGTGATCTTCGGCGTCGTGCTGCTCGGGGTGTTCGGGTTCCACTTCCTCACGAGCCGGTTCTCGTTCGGCGCGGCCCTGCGGGCGGATGCCCCGATGCTGATGTCCGTCGGGTTCGGCATGTTCGCCGGGCTCGCGTGCTGGGTGGTCGGCATCTGGGGCTCATCGGCGAGCCTCGCGGAGGCCGCGCTGCCACCGCCCTACACCGCGGCGTTCTTCTCGGCCCGGCTCACCGAATGGGTGACCTCGCTCCAGCCGATGATCATCGTGCCGTTCATGGCCATCGCGATCGTGTCCACGATCCTGCTCGCGCGCCGCACGCGAGAGCCCGCGCGCACCGAGGACCAGGTCGCGGGATGGTGGCTGATCGCGTTCGCGGGGGCGGCCACCGTGGTGAGCGGCGCCGCGATCCCGTACTACCGATTCATGAACGCCTCAGCCGCGCCGATGGCGCTCGTCGGGCTCGGGTCCTTCGTGGCCATCAGGTGGCTGCTGCGGGCGCGCACCGGCGCGGCCTTGGTGGCGGGCGGCGTGGCCTCGGCCCTGGTCGTGGCGTCGCTCGGGTGGATGTTGTTCGACGGCATCCAGCACCGATGGGTGAGCGAGACGAACCAGTGGGCGAACAAGGACGTACGGACGTCGCTGGCCGCGGTGAACCAGGTGGTGGTGGCCGCCGGCGACCGCCCGAGCGTCCTCATCGTGAACTACGGCGACACCGACGACGCCGACACGAAGACCAACACCGCCTACGGATGGGCCAAGACGTTCACGAACGTGTTCCGCACGGGGCTGCCGGGCGACGCGATCGAGCGATCCACCACGTACTTCGGGTCGCTCGACAACTTCCTCGCCGGGCGCCCGACCGAGTCGACCCAGGGCAGCGAGGGGTACGACGACACCTCGATCGCGCACTGGTGCGAGACGTTCGGCGGCCCCGACGACGTGTGCGATCCAGACGGGAAGAAGCCCGCGGACTTCCAGCCCCGGTTGGTGTCGTATCCGCAGGCGCCGGTCGTCTTCCTGATCGGTCAGTACTACAAGGGGCTGTGCAACGGCGTGGCCGAGTGCACCCCTGCCCTCGAAGACGCGACGCTCGCCGCGGCCGAGTCCAAGGGGGTCGAGGTCGGCCCCGACGTGTACGTGATCGAGGGCGCGGGTCTGTGGAGCCCGCCCGCCGGTGTCGAGCCGACGCCGAGGCCGCCTCCGCCACGGCCGCCGAGGTCTTCCAGGACCATCCGGGCCCCCTCGACAACCTCCCGCAGAACCTGCTCGTGATCGCGATCTTGGGGCTGCTGCTGATCCTCCCGGGGTGGCTCGCCTCGAACTGGCTCGGGATCCGCACGACCGTGGACCGCGTCGCGCTGATCCCTGGGATGTCGATCGTGATGGTGCTCGTCGCCGGCATCGCGGTGCTGGCCGTCTGGCGCGGGCCCCTCACCACGGCGAAGGGCTGGACCGTCGCCGCGGCCGCGGTGGGCCTGGGCGCGGCGCTCCGCGTGGGCGACGCCTGGCTCCGCCGCCCGCTCGAGTCGTTCGGGAACTTCTTCAACGGGCTCTTCAGCGTCTTCTCGAACCGGGACTTCGCCATCCTCACGGGGGTCCAGTACCTCGTGCAAGCGGGCCAGGGCGTGATCCAGGGCGCGATCGGCAAGTCGATCGCGTTCGGCGGCAAGGAGGGCTTCGACATCCAGAACGTACCGTCGGCCGACTACCTGCTGAAGGTCGTGCTGGCGCTCTACGTCCCGTACACCTTGCTGTCGCCGTTCATCGGCGTGTTCATCGACCGGTTCTCACGCCGGAGCGTGGTCTGGTGGACGAACCTGATCACGTCGGCCGTGGTCGCCGTGATCGCGGTCGCGGTGATCCTGCCGCTCGGCGACGCCACCTCGGAGGGCAAGACCGGGACGACGATCGCCCTGATCCTCGCGCTGCTCGCCGCACAGGCCGTCGTCCGAGTCGCGCTCGCCGTGAAGTCGGCCGCGATCCCCGACGTGCTCTCGGGCAAGGACCTGATGCAGGGCAATGCGCTCTCGCAGGCGGGGGGAGCGCTGTTCCAGATCTTCGGCATCGCGTTCGCGCTCGGCTTCGGTGCCGTGCTCCCCGCCTGGCTCGTGGTGATCGCCGGCGCGGGGGTCCTGGTCGTCGCCGCGCTCGTCGCGAAGCAGATGCGGCACGTCGAGGCCACGGCGCACGAGACGACGTTCGGCCGGGAGGCCAGTCAGGTGCTCCACAACATGGCGTTGGGCATCAGGGAGATCGCCTCCCGCCCGCCCGCGGCGCTGGGGTTGCTGTCGTTCCAGATGCTCCGGTACCAGTTCTGGGGCTTCGGTCTGTTCGTGTTCGCCCTCTACGCGAAGAACCTGGTGGAAGGTGGCGGCAGCAAGGCCGACACGCTGGCGCTGCTGCTGTCGGGCCTGGGCGGCCTCGCGGGTGGGGCGCTCGGCCTGGTGCTCGCACAGAAATGGAAAGACCGTGTGCCGCCGATCCGCCTGCTGCTCGGCGCGATGACGGTGCTCGGCGCGGGCACGCTGATCTTCGGCGGGCTCCTCTCCGTGCCCGGGTTCGCGGGAATGCTGTTCGTCGGCTTCTTCGCGTTCTTCCTGGGAAAGATCTCGGCGGACACGATCACGCAGCAGGCGATGCCCGATGACTTCCGGGGCCGTGCGTTCGCACTCTTCGACATCGCGTACAACGTGGGGTTCATCGTCCCGGCGCTTATCCTGTCGTTCATCTGGGTGGAGAACGACGCGTCGCGCACCCGGGTGATCCTGATGGTGTCGGGCGCGGTGTTCCTGGGGCTCACCGCGCTGGTGGGATGGTGGGCCCGATCGATCCGCGGTGAGTTCGCCGAGCAGGACGACCTCGTGGAGACGGCCGGCTAGCGACCGCGGTCGTTACTGCGGCGGGGCGAGGCTCCGCTCGAAGCCCGGGTAGAACGTCGAGATCCTGCTGAGATCGAACGACGCGAGGATCTCCTCTTTCGCCTCACGCTGCAGCAGGAACGCGAACGAGGCGCGCACCAGGTCCTCGGGGGTTCGGAACGCGCCGCCGTAGCGCTCCCAGTCGGTGCCCGACAGCGTTACGGTGTGGGTCGAGGTGCCGGCGCCGTCGGTCACGTCGACGGTGAATCGGGACATGAACTGCTCGACGTCGGTCCGCTGGACCTCGATGCGCGGAAGCTCGTCCATCGGTGCATCGTACGCTCTCGGGAACCGCGGAGAAGGGAGCCGACGTGCCCGAACTGACGACCGACGATGTCACGCTGCACGTCGAGGTCGAGGGCTCCGGCGAGCCGGTGACGGTGTTCGCGCACGGCCTCACGAACTCCTGCATGGAGCTGGCCGCCTTCACGCCGCTCGCCCCGGGCACGAAGGTGCGGTTCTGCTTCCGGGGCCACGGCCATTCGAGCACGCCGCCGGCCGGGCGCTACGCCTTCGCGGACTTCGCGCGCGATCTCGACGCCGTGGCTACGGCGTTTCGGGCCACCGGCGCGGTGGGCACGTCGCTGGGGGCCGGAGCGCTCGTGCATCTGCTCGCCGGCGATCCGGGGCGGTTCGATCGGGTGGTGTTCCTGCTGCCCGCCGCGCTCGACCGGCCGATCGGCGACCGGGCGCTGTTCGAGCGGACCGCCCAGCTGCTGGAGACCCTCCCGCGCGAGGAGGCGATCGAAGCCGTGCTCGCCGAGTCCGTGCTCGCCGAGTCCGGGCGCGCCGAGGGGTATGCGCGGCAACCGGGGCTCCGTGATTTCGATCTTCTGCTCTGGCAGGACATGAACCCGTTGGGGGTGGCGCGGGCGATCCGCCAGGTGGTGGGCGACGTCGCGGTCGACGACCGGGAGCGTCTGCGTGCGGTGACCGCGCCCGCGCTGATCATCGCGCGGGAGGGAGACACCGTGCACCCGGCGTCGGTCGCGCGCGAGATCGCCGAGCTGCTCCCGGCATCCGAGCTGGTGATGCTGGGGTCGGAGGAAGAGCTGATGGCGGCGATCCCGGACCTGGTGGGGTGCGTGCGTTCGTTCCTCGCAGGTGGGGCGTGAGCGAGGGGTCGCGCCGCGCCACCGACCGGCGCGGCGAGCTCACCGGCTCGGCGCTCTCCGCGTTGATGGCGGCCTTGTTCGCCGTGGTGGTGATCCTGGGCAAGCAGGTGCAGGCCGGCGAGCTCCCCTTCATGATGCTCGCGATCCGGTTCGGGGGCCAGTCGCTCCTGTTGCTCGGGCTCGTCGGGCTTACGCGCCGCCCCCTGCTGCCCGCTCCCGGGGAACGGCTGACGCTCGCGATCGCGGGCACGATCGGCTACGGGTCGGAGGCCGCGTTCTACTTCACGGCCTTGAACCACGGGAGCGCGGCGGCGGTCACGCTGCTCTTCTACACCTACCCGGTCTGGGTGATGCTCGCGACGATCGCGCTGGACCGTAAGGGCCCGCCCGGGATGCTGTTCGTCGCGCTCGGACTCGCGATCGCGGGGAGCGCCCTGGTCGTGCTGGGCGGGGGGAGCGCCGATGTCACGACCCTGGGGATCGTGCTGGCGCTCTGCACCTCGGTCGCCTACACGGCGTACCTGATCGGGACCGACCGGCACGTGCGCACGACCGATCCGCTGACCGCCGCCGCGTGGCTCGGCCTCGGCGCGGCCACCGCGAACGTCGTGTACGCCGGGGCGTTCGGAGCCGTCACCTTCCCGTCGGCCTCCTCGACGTGGCGGCTCGCGGCGATGATCGTGGTCTCGGCCGGCGCGTTCGCCGCGATGCTCGCCGGTCTCCAGCGGGTGGGTGCCGTTCGCAACGCGATCATCGGCGTGATGGAACCGCTCACGGTGGCCGTGCTCGCCTTCTTCTTCCTGGACGAGCCGATCACCGCGCCGGTGGCGATCGGCGGCACGCTTATCCTCGTCGGCGCGGTGATCGCGTCGGTGATCCGGACCACGACGATCGCCGAGCCCAACGTCTGAGGCGGATCGCGCACCGGCGATGCGGTAGCGTCCTCGACATGACCGACGACCTCAGTGCCCGCGACGCCTACCTGACCACCTGTGAGGCCGCCGTCGCCGACGTTCGTGACGACGGCCTCGTGCTCGACCGAACGATCTTCTACGCGCGAGGGGGCGGGCAGCCCGGCGACGTGGGCGCGCTCCGCTGGGACGGCGGATCGTGCACGATCGTCGACACCGTGAAGTCCCGTGACGACGGCGAGATCCTGCACGTGCCCGACCCGGCGGCCGCGCCGCCCGTGATCGGCACCGCGGTCACCGCCGAGATCGACTGGGATCGGCGCTTCCTGCACATGCGAACGCATACCGCGCTGCACGCGCTCTCGGGCATCGTCTTCACCGGCTGGGGCGCGAAGGTCACCGGCGGGAACATGGACTCGACCGGTACGGCCCGTATGGACTTCGAGCTCGACGGCATCAGCCAGGAGTTCGGCCGGGAGGTCGAGGACCGCTTGAACGCGCGGCTCGCCGAGGACGTCCCGGTGCACGTGAGCTTCCTGCCGCGCGACGAGGCGTTCGCCGACCCGGACCTGATCCGCACGAAGGTGTCGCTGATCCCCGATCACGTCGACCCGATCCGCGTGATCGATATCGAGGGCATCGACAAGCAGGCCGACGGCGGCACGCACGTGCGGTCGACGTCGGAGGTCGGGCGCGTGCGTGTCGTGAAGACCGAGTCGAAGGGCAAGGCGAACAAGCGCATGCGCATCGAGCTGGAGGATCGCTGAGCGCTAGCCCCCGAACACGGCCGCCAGCACCGAGATCAGCAGGCACGCGAGCGCCCCGCCCACCGTGAGCATCAACCGCAGCTGCGCCGGGATCGGCGAGCTCCCGCGCCAGAAGTACAGGAGTGGTCCGAGGAAGGGCACCAGGAGGACCACGGCCATCCACCGGGCGCGGAACGGGATCGGGACGGATTCCTGGCGGATCAGGTCCCACAGGGCGATCGTGACCCACGCGCCGTACAGGAAGCCGGGCAGCACGTAGCCGTAGAGGCCGATCAGCAGGCTCCACCACGAGGTGGCGAGCGGGAATCCGTACACGGTGAGCTCCTTCCCGACGGTGAGGGGCGAGGTGGACCGGATGTCGGCGAGCGGACGCACGCGGACGCGTTGCGGCACGACCTCCTGGGGGATCGCCGGATGCGGCGGGGTCTCGGCGGCATGCGGCATCGCGGGCTGGTCGGGCGGTACCGGCTGGGAACGCCACCCCCCGTGGGGGAACACGCCGTCGAGCGCGTCGAGGAACCGTATGCCGAGGTTCACGGTGGGCGCGGGGTCGCCGCCGCCGATCGACGAGAGCGGCGACCCACAGCCCTTCAGCAGCTCGATCGCGGGCGGGGCGCTCGTGGCGTAGTCGTTCCCGGCGAAGCAGTCGCCTCCGGCCACCGGCGCGCCCAGCGCGAGATCGGCTCGGCCCGAGGCTCGGACGACGTTGTCCCGCACCTCGTTGCCGGCCGTCGGCCACAGGCTCGCATCCAGGTTCGGCATCACGGCGATGCCGTAGCCGGCCTGGTTCTCCACCAGGTTCCCCTGCACGAGGTTGTCGCGGCCGCCGGTGATCAAGATCCCGGTGCCGAACGTGGGGTACTCCAGATCCTTTGTGTCGGCCGTGGTCGAGTTGTTGTCGTGCACGTAGTTGCCGGCGATGAAGGCGTCGCGCTGCGGCGGGAGCAGCTCGGAGTCGAGCGTGTTCGGCACGATCCCGCTGACGTTCAGCCGCCACTCGCTGTTCACGATCGAGAGGTCGCCGCCCGCGTTGGTCCCGCTGTACCCCAGGGCGTTGTGCTCAGCCAGCACGTCGGTGATCACGGCATGGCAGGGGAAGCACTGACCGATGTAGAAGCCGCTGTCCGGCGACCCGCTCGCGTACGAATGATCGAACTGCCCCCAGTCGGAGTCGTAGGCGAAGATGCCGTAGTCCCCGTTGTTGTACGCCGTCACGTAGGACGCGAGGTAGCCGTGCACCCCCGTCCACTCCACGCCGTTCAGCAGGTGGTTGCGCACCGTGAGGTTCTCGATCGACACGCCGTCGGCCTCGATCACATGGATCCCGATCGCGCGTTCGAACCCCCCGTCGATCACCACTCGGTTTCGGTCGCTGCCACGGATCGTGAGGTACGGCGTCGTGACGGTGACGTCCTCCTCGTACACGCCCGGGGAGATCAGGACCATGCCTCCGGGCTTCGCCCGGTCGACGGCAGCTTGGATCGTCGCGGCGTCCTTGGGGACCTGCACGGTGCCGGCGAACCCGCCCGGGACCGGCTCGCGGCCGGGCCCCACCCCGCCGGCCGGCCCGGGGAGCGGCACGTCGCCGACCAGCACGGTCCCGGTCATCCCGACCCCGGGCGAGCCGTGGTACGCGCAGAAGTAGGTGTAGACACCGGGCTCATCGAACGTGTGTGAGAACTCGTCGCCCGGCACGAGGTTGCCCGAGCCCCACGTCCCGTCGTCGGCCTGCACGGTGTGCGGGCTCCGGCCGTCGATCGTCCACTCGACCGTGTCGCCCGGTTCGACGCGCACCACCTCGGGCGCGAAGACGTTGTCGATCGCGCTCACGGACGCCCCGTAGTCCTGGGCTTGGGCCGTTCCAGCGCCGCCTCCGAGAGTGAGGAGCGAGGCCACCATGACCACCCGCAGGGTCCGCCGACGCCTCATCGGGCGGCACCCTAGCACCGGGGTTCGGGCCGCGGAGCGGACGGTAGGGTGGAGGTGATGGCCCCTGAACGACTCTCCAGTCTCGATGCGAGCTTCCTCTACCTCGAGCGTCCCTCGATGCACATGCACGTCGCGGGCGTATCGATCCTGGATCCGCGTGCCGACGGACCCGTCACCTACGACGACGTGCTGCGGGTGGTCGAGGCGCGTTTGCACCTGGCGCCCCGGCTCCGCCAGCGGGTGCTCCGCGTGCCGGCGGACATCGCCCGGCCGCTCTGGGTCGACGACGACCGCTTCGACCTCGACTTCCATCTCCGGCGGGCGGCGATCCCCTCGCCGGGGGGGCGGTTCCAGCTGGAGCGCTCGGTGGGACGGGTACTCTCTCGCCCGCTCGATGTCTCGAAGCCGCTCTGGGAGCTCTACGTCTTCGAGGGCCTCGCCGACGGCAGGACGGCCGTGCTGATGAAGCTCCACCACGCGCTGGCCGACGGCATCAGCGGGATGCTGATCGCCTCGGCGCTCTTCGACCTGGAGGCCGACACGCCGCTCGGACCGGCACCGAAGCGACCGTGGGAGGCGGCGCCCCCGCCGACCTCGGGCGACCTCGTCCGCGACGCGATGGAGGACCTCGTGCTCCACCCGTTGCAGGCGCTCACCGATGCCGCGCGCGCCCCCGGCAACGCGTGGGCGTTCGTCTCGGAAACCCTGAGTGGCGCGAGCCAGATGCTCGGCATGGGGGGGCGTCCGCCCGGCCCGTTCGATGCGAGCGTCGGCCCGGCTCGACGGTTCGCGACCGCCGAGGTGCCGTTCGCGCGCGTGCACGCGATCAGGGAAGCGCTGGGCGGCACGATCAACGACGTGGTGCTCACCTCGGTGGCGGGCGGGCTCCACGAGCTGCTCGAGCGACGGGGCGAGCCCTCGAAGGGGCGAACCCTGCGCGTGATGGTGCCGGTGTCGGTGCGATCGCGCGCCGAGCAGGGCGACGTCGGCAACCGCGTCGCTCCGGCGTTCGTCGACGTGCCGGTCGGACCGATGAAGCCGACGACCCGTCTGCGACGGGTGCGCGCGGCGACCGAGCAGCTCAAGGCCTCCGGGATGGCGGTCAGCGCCTCCTCGATCATCGGTCTGGGCGCGTACGCGCCGCCCGCCCTCCACGCGATGGCGGCGCGCCTGATCTCGCGCGGCCGCTGGTTCAACCTGGTGGTCTCGAACGTGCCGGCCCCGCAGGTGCCGCTGTACCTGGCCGGCGCCAGGCTGGTCGCGAGCTTCCCCGCGATGCCGCTCGCCGAGAACTGCGGGCTCTCGGTCGCGTGTACGAGCCTGGCCGGCACGATGGCGTTCGGCCTGACGGCCGACTGGGACGCGGTCCGCGACCTCGACGTCTTGGCCGCCGGGATCACCGCCTCGATCGACGAACTCGCCGCCACGACGCCGTCGCGCACGAAGCCGCGTTCCTAGATCAGCGGACGTCGCCGAGCCAGTCGGCCACCTCGGCGAGCCACCGGCCGGGCGCCTCCAGCATGGGAACATGGCCCAGGTCGGGGAAGATCCTCCCGCGCCAGTCGGGATGCTCGCGAAGGATCGACTCGGCCCACGCAGCCGGCACGAGGGCGTCGCGACGCCCGTGCAGCACGAGGACCGGCGCCGCGACGTTCCCCAGGATCCGGGCCGCGGCGTCGGATCGCCGCCCCAGTCTGAGCAAGGAGCGCGCCGCGTCGACGAAGGCAGGACCGGCGTCGGGATCGTTGGCGCGCGCGCGGACGGCATCGACATGCAGCTGCAGGACATCCTCGGGGATCGAGGAGGGATCGGCCGCGACGAACCGCATGCCGAGCCGCACGACGCGCTCCGCGTCGATCTCGCGCGTTCGGATCTGCGCGAGGAGGTCGCCGATCTGCGGCGTCTCGTACACCGTGAGCGCGGTCCACACGAGCGGGTGAGGACGCGCGCGTCCCGCGCGCGGGAACCCGGCCCCCGTCAGCACGAGTGCGTGCACCGAGTCGGGCTCAACCGCGGCCTGGAGCATCGAGAGGACACCGCCCATCGAGTTCCCCGACAGCACGACGTCGCCGGTGGCGAGCTCGGCCAGGAAGCGCCCGAGGGTTCGCCGCAGGTCCATCATCCCGGAGCCGCGGCCGGCGCGGGGGGTCTGCCCGAACCCGGGGAGATCGAGCGCGAGCACCCGTCCCAGCCCCGCCAGCCCCGGGGCCACGCGCACCCAGTTCACGTGCGCTCCGCCGAGGCCGTGCACCATCACGAACGTCGTCTCGCCGGGGCCCGCCCACTCGCGGTAGGCCACGGGGCCGTCGAGGTCGATCGTCGTGATCGGTGGGAGGTCGAGGCTCACCCCGCCACCGTATCGCGCGCCGTCGGTTCCTCGGCGGCTACGCGCCGCGGGTGAACCAGCTGCCGCCGGGGCCTACGTAGTTGCTCCCCTCGCTCCAGATCAAGACGTTGGACCCGGAGCGCGTGACGTCGAGGTCGAAGTAGTCCCCGTATGGGAACTGGTAGCCGCCCGGGTTCTTGTATGCGGCGCCCGACGTGGCGTCGGACAGCCGCACGGCCGCGCTCCACGAGGCACCGCCGTCGGTCGTGCGCCGGTACCACGTGTTCCACGATGTCGGGCCGTTGCGATCGTCCTGCCAGGCGATGCGGAAGTCGTTCGCGCCCGCCGCTTCGATCACGGGGAAGCCCGCGTCGCCGGTGTTCTGGCCGATCTCGGCGGGCGGGCTCCAGGAGAGACCGTCGGCCGAGGTCCGGACGTAGAGGTCCTTCGGCGCGCCGGCGACGGTGTTCAGCGTGTAGACCACCATCAGCTTGCCCGCCGGGTCCACGCCGATCCCCGCCTGCGATGCGAAGAAGTCGGCCGAGCAACTCGGCACGGTGCACGCGGGCTGCTGCTGGCTCGTATCGATCACCGTCGTGGTCCAGCTGGCGCCGCCGTTCGCCGACCGGACCACGGCCAGCTGCACCGGCCCGGTGGCGTTCTGGTTCTCGGCGCTCTCGCTGAAGAGCACGGTGCCGTTGGGGGCCACCACGCCGCCCTCGGCGAACCAATACAGGGCGTCGGCGTTCGTCTTGACCCGGACGAACGTCGCGCCCGCGTCGTGAGACGTGCTCACGTAGGAATCGCTGGCGTTCCAGGCGATGTAGACGTCCTGGCCGGTCGGGCTGATCGCGAGGATCGGCTTGTCGCTGAACGAGAGTCCCTTGCCCTTGACCGAGATCGGAGGGCTCCAGGTGACCCCGCGGTCGGCCGATCTCGAGAACACCACGCCGGGGTTGTAGTCGTTCAGCCAGGCCGCGTAGATCGTGCCGTTCGTGGCGACTGCGAGCTGCGGGTCGTTCTGCGCCTTGGTGTTTCGACACGCACAGATGAAGCGGTCGGCGCCCCAGGTGAGGCCGCCGTCGCTCGAGGCGCGCACGATGATCGCCGGATCGGGGCACTGCTGGCAGGCCTTCGCCCCGCCGTATCGCGTGGTGGCCTGGTAGACCCAGTCCGAGCTCGAATCGGCCGCGATCGCGGGCTCCCAGTCGTCGGCCGTGGCGTTCCAGAGCTTCTCGGCTGCCCATCCGGCGGCGGGTGCGCTCGTGACGGGCTGCGCCGCGTTGCGTGCCGAGGTGTGAGCCGCCGCCTTCCGCAGGTCCTCAACCGCCTCTTCGGCCTGCTCGCGAGCCGGATCCGCCTCGATCCGAACCTCTCCGCGGCCGGTGGCCGGTGCGGTCGAAGCCGCCGCGGAGACGACGGCGCCGGCCAGCACGATCGAGGCTCCGAGGGCCGCTAGCAGACGTCGACGCATCCGACGCATCCTTTCGATCGGGGGGCTCGCGCGGTCCCCGTATCGTGCGCACGCGAGGCGGGCACGTCAAATCGGGGATCCACGAGCCGCTCCGGAACGAACATCTGGTGAGGGTGTTGCGAGGGGAACAACTGCAGCCCTTGCGAGGTTGGAATCGATGTCGGCATCCGAGGTCCGAAAGGTGGTGCACGCCAGGGTGAGCGACACGCTCGTCGATCCGTCCGGGGGGGTCGTCACAAGACCTTTACCCGCCCTGAGCTTTACAAACGGACAAGGGACCCCTTACCATGCCAACAAGCGGCTGCCAAGGCGTTTTCTCGCTGCGCCCGGCCTCCCTACGTCGCTGACCGAGGAACCCGAGTTCCCGAGACCCAGATGCGCCGCGTCCCGCGGCGCCCGGAGGGCCTCGAGGAGGAGAGTGATATCTAGTGCCAGAGCCGGCGCGTCCCCTTGGGACCGACGACGCTGATGACCTGCGTCTCTACCTTGAGGCGGCGGCCCGCGAGCCGCTGCTGACGAAGGAGGAAGAAGTCGAGCTCGCCATGACCATCGAGCGCGGCAAGGAGGGGGAGGAACGCCTCCGTGCCGGACGTCTTCGGTCCGAAAAGAGCATCGCCAAGGCCCGCCAGGACGTGAAGAAGGCCGAGGCCGCGCGTCAGCGGTTCATTATGGCCAACCTCCGGCTGGTGGTCTCCGTGGCCCGCAAGTACCAGGGCCAGGGGCTGCCCCTTCTCGACCTGATCCAGGAGGGCAATATCGGCCTCATGCGCGCGGTCGAGCTGTTCGACTGGCGCCGTGGGTTCAAGTTCTCGACGTACGCGACCTGGTGGATCCGCCAGGGCATCACGCGCGCGATCGCGGACCGTTCCCGCTCGATCCGACTGCCCGTCCACATCCACGACCGGCTGCGCAAGCTGAACCGCACGCGGTTCCAGTTCGCGCAGAGCATGGGCCGCGAGCCCAGCCGCGAGGAGCTTGCCAAGGCCCTCGACACCACGGTCGAGGAGATCGACGACCTGACAGAGATGGGCCGCCGTGAGCCGCTGTCCTTGCAATCGCCCGTCGGCGAGGACACGGAGCTCGGTGACCTGATCGAGGAGGTCGATTCGGACGCCGCGTTCAACGAGGTCGAGGACGCGCTGCTCCGCGAGGAGATCGGCGACGCCGTCGACCGCGTGCTCGACGAGCGCGAGCGCCATGTGGTGGCGCTGCGCTACGGACTCGAGAACGGGCAGCCGCTGTCGCTGCGCGAGACCGGTAAAGTGCTCGGCCTCTCGGGCGAGCGCGTCCGCCTGATCGAGCGCGAGGCGCTGCGGAAGCTCCGCGACTCGAACCTGATCAACGCGGTGGCGCTGGGCTAAGCGTCACGCACATCGCGTCAGACGAAGGCCGGCCCTGGGGCCGGCCTTCGTCGTTCCCGCAGTACCATGCGCGAGTGCCCGACGAGCGACTGATCGACACCGTGCGGGCCGCGGTGATCGGCGAGGACGAAGCGATCGCGACGCCGTTCGGGTTGCGGCGGGTCACCTACGCCGACTACACCGCCTCGGGCCGCTCGCTCTCGTTCATCGAAGACCTGATCCGGGACACGGTGCTGCCGCTCTACGCGAACACGCACACCGAGTCGAGTGGCACCGGGCTCCAGACCGGCAGGTTCCGCGAGGACGCCCGTGCGATCATCCGCGACGCGGTGGGCGCCGACGAGGCCGAGCACGTCGTGCTCTTCTGCGGGTCCGGATCGACGGGGGCGATCGCCAAGCTGATCGACTGCCTCGAGCTGCGGATCCCAGCGGGGCTCGACGACCGGTACGGCCTTCGCGCGCTGATCCCGGAGGCGGCGCGGCCCGTCGTCTTCATCGGCCCCTACGAGCATCATTCCAACGAGCTGCCCTGGCGCGAATCGATCGCCGACCTCGTCACCGTGCCCGAGGACCACGACGGCCGCATCGACCTCGAGGCGCTCGAGCAGGCGCTGATCGCGCATGCCGATCGACCGGTCAAGATCGGAAGCTTCTCGGCGGCCTCGAACGTCACCGGGATCCTGAGCGACGTCCGGGCGATATCGGTGCTGCTGCATCGCCACGGGGCGCTCGCATGCTGGGACTTCGCGGCCGCGGCACCCTACGTGGACATCGAGATGTCTCCGCGCCGCGCCGACGTCGACGCCGACGGGGACTACAAGGACGCCGTGTTCATCTCGCCGCACAAGTTCGTGGGCGGGCCCGGCACGCCCGGCGTGCTGGTGGCCCGCCGGGATCTGTTCCACAACCGTGTCCCGAGCGTGCCGGGTGGCGGGACGGTCGCCTACGTGAACCCCACCGAGCACCGGTACCTCGACGACGTCGAGCGGCGCGAAGAGGGCGGGACGCCGGCGATCGTGGAGTCGATCCGCGCGGGGCTCGTCTTCCAGCTGAAGGAAGCCGTGGGCAGCGAGGCGATCCGCCGGCGCGAGGAGTCGTTCACCCATCGT
Organism: Actinomycetes bacterium; assembly: GCA_031364965.1. Taxonomy (GTDB): domain Bacteria; phylum Actinomycetota; class UBA4738; order UBA4738; family HRBIN12; genus JAOUEA01. The sequence continues at coordinate 35,255 of JANLXF010000086.1, forward strand.
GCGATCCACCGCTGGGAGGATAACCCTGACATCGAGATCCTCGGGAGTCACGACCTGCCGAGGCTCTCGATCGTCTCCTTCGTGGTCCGTCACGAGGGGCGCTACCTGCATCACAACTTCGTGGTCGCGCTCCTGAACGACCTGTTCGGGATCCAGGCGCGAGGCGGATGCTCGTGCGCCGGTCCCTACGGCCACCGGCTGCTCGGCATCGATCTCGAACGCTCGCACGAGTTCGAGCGAGAGATCTCGAAGGGGTGCGAGGGCATCAAGCCCGGCTGGGTTCGTGTCAACTTCAACTACTTCTTCACCGAGGAGGTCTTCGACTACGTGCTCGCGGCGGTCGACCTCGTGGCGACGGACGGCTGGCGGATCCTTCCCTCGTACCGGTTCGACGCGCCCACCGCGATGTGGCGGCATGTCGACGGCCAGCCCGAGGCACCGATGTCGCTGCGGGACGTGCGCTACGTCGACGGGCGGATCTCGTTCGAGGGGCATCGGCACCACGCGCCGGCCTCGTCGCTCGCCGGCTACCTCGAGGAAGGCCGTTCGATCCTGCGTGCGGCACCCAACGGCGAGGCCGGACCGACACCCGCGCTCAGCGAGGACTTCGAGCACCTCCGCTGGTTCTGGCTCCCCGAGGAGATCGGCGTCTAGGCGCGTGCCGTCCGCTCGCGAGCGAGCGCGAGCAGCGCGGTCTGCGTGATCACGTCGTGGATCTCGCCCCGATCGATCATCGCGAGCGCCTCGCCGAAGGGCACCCAACGGATCGCGAGCTCCTCGGAGGGGTCGGGGGGGGGCGCGCCCCCC
>JANLXF010000194.1:0-3696 GCA_031364965.1 Actinomycetes bacterium
TCGAAACCCAAAGATCTCTTGGCGGCGCAACTCACAACGCGGGAGCTCGAGGTGCTGGCGTTCCTCGTGGAAGGGGCTGGGGGAAACCAGATCGCGAAAGCGCTGGAGATCACCTCGAACACGGTGCGTACCCATGTGCAGGCGATACTCACGAAGCTCCAAGTTCATTCTCGTTTGGAGGCCGCTGCGGTCGCCGTCCGCTTGGGCTTGGTATCTGACGATTCGACCGCTGGGTCGGGAGCGGCGTGAGATCGAACCCTTGGGCACTCAAGGATTCAATCGTACCCGACGTACGTAAAGCGATCGCTGCACACGAGGGGGATGTTGTCGTCTTTCGTCCCCGTGTCGGGGGGCCCAGGCCATGGATCGCGCGGTGACGATCATCCGGATCCTGCTGGTTGACGGCCGTTCGCTTTTTCGCCAAGCCGTCGGCGACGCACTGAACCGTGAGGAGGACCTCGAGGTAGTGGGGGAGTCGCCGACGACAAGTTTGGGGACCCGCGGCATCACGCGCACGCACCCGGACGTCGCGCTCATCGACGTGGATGCTGCCCCGTCGCGCTTGCCTTCCTTCGTGACGGCACTTCGGGAAGAGGCTCCCAGATGCAAAGTCTTGGTTCTCACCTCGGAGGACCGGTTACCTCCGCTCATCGACGCCCTGAGGGCGGGAGCGAATGGATATCTCATGAAGGAGTCTTCGCTGGGAGACCTCGTCGCCGCTACCAAGGCGGTGGCCCGGGGAGAGACCGTGATCCCCCCCCAGATGCTTGGGGAGCTGTTGACAACTCTCGTGAATCAAGGGGGAAAGATCGATGACTCCATCAAAACCCTCTACAAACTCACTCGTAGGGAACGCCAGGTTCTCGCCCTCCTTGCGGACGGGTCAGACAAGGATGCGATCGCACTCGCTCTGGCTATCAGCCCTCAGACGGCGAGAACTCACGTACAGAACATCCTGGCGAAGCTCGGGCTTCACTCTCGCCTCGAGGCAGCGGCCTTCGCCCGCAAGCACCCCATCCTGAAGGAGCTCGTTGCTACGGACGGGAGGGCCCCGGTTCCTCCGCAGGCTCTACCCGCCTCGCCTTAGGTGGCAGTGCCGCAACGTCACGACCGACCAGGTCTCACCCGGGTCGACGCCCTTCTCTGGGCTCTCACGGGTGGCCGGCGCCGCCGCGACCGTCTGGGTCTCATTCGTGGAACCCCCCCGCCCGGCGCGGGAAGCTTCGCCGAGGCCGACAGGATCATGCACGGGGGTTGCCTACCTCGCGACGTCGTGTTGCTTCCTCCTGGCGGCGGTGTGGCGTCCGGGCCGCGGCCCGGACCCTTCCCTCTCGTGGGCCAGCGGGTGCCCTTCCTGCGGTCGGTGCCGGGATCCTCATCGAGATCCTGCGGGGGATGACGGCCACACATCAGGCCGAAGTGGGCGACGTTCTGGCTGAGCTTGCTGGTGTGCTGGCTGCGTTGGCGATGCATGGGTGGCTCCGCGCCCGGTCGCGCGATGGATCGGTGGCGAGCTCGGAGGGACGCCGCGGCACGATCCAGTCGGTCGAGCGCGCCGCGCGGATCCTGAAGTCGCCTTCCTGGACAACCACGAGCTGCGCGGGCGCTCGCTCCTGGGGCCGACTCGCTGGCTCTCCCGTCGGCGAGGCCGTACGGGTGGGCGTGCCGAGATCGCGGCGTCGGTGTTCGACCACCGGGGGCGTCCGGTAGGCGCGATCGGGGTGGTGGGACCGAAGGACCGGCTGCACCCCGACGGCGCGTCGTCCTCGCTCGTGACGGCGGTCAAAGAGACCGGGCGCGGGCTCTCGCGCGACATGGGCGCGGGGCGGCTGGCGGCGCGCGGCTAGGGCGCTAGGCTGCCTCGCATGTCCGCCGCCCCGCGCTTCGTGACCCTCGACGACTTCGAGCCCGAGGCGCGGGCGGCGCTTCCCGGTGACGTCTTCGACTACTTCGCGGGCGGGGCGGGCGACGAGTGGACGATGGCCGAGAACCGGCGGGCGTTCGACCGGTTCGTGCTTCGCCCTCGGGTGCTGCGCGGCGCGGCGTCGCCCGACCCCTCGGTGGTCCTGCTGGGTGCGTTGCTGTCGTCGCCGGTGATCGTGGCGCCGTGGGCGTTCCAGGGGCTCGCGCACGCCGACGGCGAGGCGGGGACCGCGCGCGCCGCGGCGGCCGAGGGGTCGCTGATGGTGGTGTCGTCGACCGCGGTGGCCTCGCTCTCGGAGATCGCCGCGGCCTCCGACGGGCCGAAGTGGTGGCAGCTCTACGTGTTCACCGACCGGGGGCGGACGCGCGACATGCTGCAACGCGCGGCGGCGAGCGGCTACTCGGCGGTGATGTGGACGGTGGACACGCCGGTGCTGGGGGTGCGGCATCGCGACACGCGGAGCGGCTTCCAGCTGCCGGTGGGCGTGCACGGCGACCTGGTGATCGACCCGTCGCTGACGTGGGACGACCTGGCGTGGATCCGCGAAGCTTCGGGCGGGTTGCCCGTGCTCGTGAAGGGCGTGATGACGGCCAAGGACGCGCTGGTGGCGGTGTCGTGCGGCGTGGACGGCGTGGTGGTGTCGAACCACGGAGGGCGCCAGCTCGACGGGTCGTCGGCGACGCTTTCCGTGCTCCCCGAGGTGGTGGCGGCGGTCGACGGGGCGGTCCCGGTGCTTGTGGACGGCGGCGTGCGGCGGGGGAGCGACGTGCTGAAGGCCCTGGCGCTGGGTGCGGCGGCCGTCATGGTGGGGCGCCCGTTCGTGTGGGCGCTCGCGGCGGGCGGCAGCGATGGGGTCGTGCTGGCGTTGCAGATGCTGCGTGCCGAGTTCGTGAACGCTATGTCGATCGCCGGCTGCCGGACGGTGGCCGAGATCGACGGGGGGTTGGTGGCGCCGGCAGCGCGGTAACGGTTGTGTCGTGACCTCCCGGGGTCTCTCGGGGGAAGACGTCAGGAGGCTCACGACGCCATCGCTGGGCGCAGTCGTGAGGAGCCTGACATCCTGCCCCGGCACGAGGCTCCGGGAGGCGAGGACCCCTACAGTGGCGCGAGGGCTCCTGGAGGCGAGAACGCCTACAGCGGCACGATGTTCGGGCGGCGGTCGCTGCCGAACGCGTTCCTCGTGTCCAGCACGACGCGCGCGCGAGACGCGATCATCTCCAGGTCGTACGCCGAGTGCGGCGTCAGCAGCAGCACCACGTCGGCCTCCTCGACCTCGGCCTCCAGATCAACCACGCACACCGACATGCCGCCGTTCATCCGCACCTGGTCCACGTAGAAGTCGTGGTAGCGCACGTCGGCGCCGCGCTGGTGAAGCAGTTGCATCGTGAGCAGCGCCGGGGACTCCCGCACGTCGCCCACGTCGGCCTTGTACGACACGCCCAGGATCAGCACTCGCGCGCCGTGCACCGACCGCTGTTGGTCGTTCAGCATCTCGGTCACGCGGCTCGCCACCCAGTTCGGCATCCGCTCGTTCACGTCCTGCGCCGACTCGAGCACCGCGAACCGGCGCCCGGACTCGCGCCGGACCTGCCACGCCAGATAGGTCGGGTCCAGCGGGATGCAGTGCCCACCGATCCCGGGGCCCGGGTAGAACGGCATGTAGCCGAAGGGCTTGGTCGCGGCCGCGTCGATGACTTCCCAGATGTCGATCCCCATCTCGTGGCAGACCATCGCCATCTCGTTCACCAGCGCGATGTTGATGTGACGGAACG
>JANLXF010000196.1:0-5806 GCA_031364965.1 Actinomycetes bacterium
CGTCAAGAGGACCCGACGATGAGCGACGAACCCACAGAGACGATCGAGACCGCCGGCGCAGCCGACGAGGTCGAGACGCGCGTCCCGCCGTGGCCGGCGATCTGGCAACTCCTCGGGGCGATCGTCATCACCGCGTTCGGGGCGCTCGCCTTCCTCGCGTTCTTCCGCAAGGTCCGCGACCTGCTGATCTGGGGAGTGATCGCGCTGTTCGCGTCGTTCGCCCTGGAGCCCGCCGTGGACTGGCTCGCCAAGCGGGGCTGGCGGCGCGGCCTCGCCACCGCGCTCCTGCTATTCGGGCTGGCCATCCTCAGCGTGGTCATGGTGGCCCTGATGATCCCGCTCCTCGTGGAGCAGATCCAGGCGCTGATCAAGGCCGCGCCCGACATCTTGGAATCCGTGGGCTCGTTCACGAAGCGGTGGTTCGGTTTCGAGGTCTCGGTGGAGACCCTCACGACGCAACTCACCGACGCCAACTCGGCCGTCTCGACGTTCGCCAAGAACATCGCCGGGAACGTGTTCGGCGTCGCCAGCTCGGTGCTCGGCACGATCTTCAAGCTGCTGACGATCGGGCTGTTCACCTTCTACCTGACGGCCGACGGTCCCCGGTTCCGGCGGGCGATCTGCTCGTACGTCCCGCGGCGCCACCAGGAGACGGTCCTGTGGACGTGGGAGGTCGCGATCGAGAAGACCGGCGCGTACCTCTACTCGCGGCTCCTTCTCGCGATCTTCTCGGGCGCCGCGACCTTCTTGGTGCTGACGGTGCTGGGCGTGCCGTTCGCGGTGCCGCTCGCCGTGTGGATGGGTCTGGTGTCCCAGTTCATCCCCACGATCGGCACGTACATCGCCATGTCGTTGCCGTTGCTCGTGGCCGTCGTGCAGGCGCCGGGCGATGCGCTGGTCCTGCTGGTCTTCTTCAGCGCGTACCAGCAGCTCGAGAACTACGTCTTGAGCCCGCGGATCACCGCGAAGACGATGGAGCTGCACCCCGCTCTGGCCTTCGCGTGCGCGATCGCGGGGGCGAGCATCTCGGGCGTGGTCGGGGCGTTCCTCGCGCTGCCGTTCGCCGCGATCGTGCAGGCGGTGGGCTCCAGCTTCCTGAACCGGCACGACGTGGCGGAAACCGATCTCACCCGCGTGCGCACCCCCGAGGAATCCAAGCGGATCCGGGAGCGACGCAAGCGCGGCAGAGGTTCGCTCGCCGCCTGGTTCCGGCGCGAGCGCGCCGACGACCGCGACGAGCCCTGATCAGCCCGCGTCGATCGCGCGGAGCGAGCCGTGCGGGCGACCGGGCTCGGGGACCGTGTCGTCGCCCGGCGTCTCGGGGAGGAACACCTTGAACGAGGCGCCCCCTCCCTCGCGCTCGTCGACCCACGCGCTCCCGCCGTGAAGGGCGGCGAACCGGGCGACGAGTGAGAGCCCGATGCCCGTGCCGGGGGAGTGGGGTGAGGCGGTGGGTCCCTGCCGGAACGCCTCGAAGATCTCGGCGCGGATCTCGGCCGGGACCCCGGGGCCGTCGTCCTCGACGACGATCAACACGCCCTCGTCGGCCTCCTTGACGCGCAGCCAGATGCGCCGGTCCGGGCCCGTGTGCCGGGCGGCGTTCATCAGGAGGTTCTCGATGATCCGCTCGACCTTCGCGGGATCGGCGCGCACGACGATGGAGTCCAGGTCGGTGACGACAGTTCGGTCGGCGAGGGAATCCAAGCTTCCGAGGGTCCGGTGCGCGAGCGCGCCGATGTCGGTGGCTCGATAGGCCGGCTCGACGATGCCCCGATTGAGGCGGTCGATGTCGAGGAGATCCTTCAGCAGTCGGTCGAGCTTCTTCGCGTTGGCCGAGAGACGCACGACCAGGTCGTCCCGGTCCTCGTCGCTGATATCCCGGGTGCGCTCGAGCGTCAGCGAGAGGCCGAGGATCGCGGTCAGCGGACTGCGCAACTCGTGCGAGACCGCCGCGAGGAAGGTGTTCTTCATCTCGTCGAGCGCACGGAGCCGCTCGGCCGCCTCGCGCTCCCGCTGCTCGCTTTCGCGCAGGGCCTGCTCGGCGAGCTTGCGCTCGGTGATGTCCGAGATCACTCCCTGCATGAAGGCGCCCCCTTCGTCACCCGCGGGGAGCAAGGTGGTCTCGTCGTGGACCCAGATCTGGCGGCCGTCGCGCGTCCGAAGCCGATACTGGTCGCTCCACGGCTCTCGCCTCCGTGCGGCCGGCAGATAGCCGTCGAGCACACGATCGCGATCCTCGGGATCGATCGCGTTGCGCCATGCGAGCGGGTCGGCCACCCACTCCGACGGGGTGATGCCGGTGATGGCCTCGATCTGTGGACTGATGTACACGGTGCGCATCGACTCGTCGGCGGCGTCGAGGTAGATCGCCGACGGTACGTGCTCGACGATCGCCCGGAACCGCTCCTCCGCATCCCGGAGCTGCTGCTCCGCCTCCATGCGGTCGGTGATGTCGAATCGGACCCCTTGCCAGTAGAGCGGCCCGCCATCGGCGTCTCGCAAGAGCACGGCTTGATCGAGGACCCAGACCGTTCGGCCCTCCCGCGTGATCAACCGGTACTCCACGTCGAAGGGCTCGCCCGTCTCGTTCGTCCGTGCGTCCTCGGCCAGGACCCGCTCGCGGTCGTCCGGGTGCATCTGCGCGCGCCAGACGTCGATGTTCCACTCCTCGGGCGTGAATCCGAAGAGGTCGTCGATCTGGGGGCTGATGTACAGCTTCGTGCCGGGAGGCTCGGCGGACTCCATGTAGGTCACCGCCGGGATCTGCTCGATCAAGGTCCGGTAGCGGGCCTGTGCCTCCGCGAGCCGGCGATCGCCCTCCTGGCGTCCGATCGCGGCCCCCAAGGTGTCGGCCGCGACCCGCAGCGACTCCACCTCGGCGCTCGTCCACCGACGGGGCACGTCGCAATCGTCGAACCCCATGAACCCCCACCATCCGCCTGCCGCGCGGATCGGCACGACGCAGAGCGACTGCACGTCTTCCAGCTCGGCGTCTCGCCGCTCGTCGTTCGGGCGCGCCGACACCGGCCCGTGCACGGCCTGTCCCGACGACAGGAGCTCCCGCCACCGCTGGAAGCCCGAGGCGTAGGGGAACGACTGGTTCTCGGGGTCGTGCAGGGTGACCGCGACCCCCGGGGCGACCCATTCGGCGTGTTGCGACATCAGCAGGTCCGGGCCTTCGTGGTGATTGCGATAGACGTAGACCCGGCTGGCGCCGACCGCCTGCCCCAGGCGCGCGAGCACGTCGTCGAGCGCTTCTTCCCAGGTGGCGGCGAGCAGGAATCGCTCGGCGGCGAAGGCGGTTGACTGCAGCACGAGGTCGCGCCGTCCGAGCGCCTCCAGCGCGGCCTGGCGATCGGAGATGTCGGTGAGCACGCCCTGCCAGGCGGTGCGGCCCCCAGGCAGGTCCACCATGTAGGCGTGGTCGTGCACCCAGACCACCTCACCGTCACCGCGGACGAGCCGGTATTCGATGTCGAAGGGCTCGCCCGTCACGTTCACACGGTCGGATTCGGCCATGACGCGGTCGCGATCGTCGGGGTGGAGCATGCGGAGCCACAATCCCGGCTCGGCGAGCCGCTCCGCAGGCGTGTAGCCGGTCAGTCGCTCGTACTGGGGACTCACGTAGAGCGCCGTGGCCACGTCGTCCACTGCATCCATGTAGACGACGACGGGAAGCTGTTCGACGAGGGTCCGGTACCGCGCCTCCGCATCTCGCAGGCCTTGCTCCGCGGCCTTGCGTTGGGAGATGTCGAAGATCATGCCCTGCCAGAACAAGGGCTCGTCATGCTCGTCGCGGATCAGGACCGTCTCGTGGTGGACCCACAGGGTGCGCCCGTCGCGCGCGATCAACCGGTAGTCGACCGACCAGGAATCGCCCGTGTCCGCGTCGTTGGCAGCGATGACCCATGCGCGGTCGTCGGGATGCAGGAGCTCCGCCCACAGGTCGGGGTCGCGGATCCACTCCTCGGGCCGGTAGCCCAGAATATCCTCGATCTGGGGGCTGACGTACAGCAGGGCGCCCGTCGCGGGGTCTTCGCTGAAGGTGATCGCCGGGATCTGCTCGACGAGCCGGCGGAAGCGCTCCTCCGCCTCCCGCAAGCCGCCGAGCGCCTCGCGCTGTTCGGAGACGTCGATCATGACACCCTGGTAGACGGCGTGCCCCCGGCCGCCCGGCCCTACCGGCACGGCCTCGTCTCGAAGCCAGATCTCGACGCCGTCCGCGCGCCGGATGCGGTACTCGGCCACGAACGGGAGGTCTCGGGACACGGCCGAGGCCCAGGCGTCCAACACCGCCGGGAGGTCATCCGGATGCACCTGCTGCGCCCAACGGGATGGATCGTCGAGCCACTCCCGAGCGCTGAAGCCGATCAGCCGCTCGATCTGCGGGCTGATGTAGGCGGCGGGAACGTCCCCCGGCTGGTCCGCGGCGTCCCACACGTAGGCCACCGCCGGCACGCGTTCCACGATCGTCCGGAACCGGTTCTCGGCTTCCGCGAGCCTGGCCTCCGCCTCCTTCTGCGCGGTGATGTCGTAGATCACGCCCTGCAGCAGGGTGGGCCGCCCGTGCTGATCGAGTGAGACCGGGATCGACTCGTCGCGCACCCACACGAGGTGGCCGTTCTTCGTGTAGGTCCGGTACTCCTCGCAGAACGCGGTGCCGTCACGATCCGAACGCTGCGAGGCCTCCAGCACACGATCCCGGTCGTTCGCGTGCACGCACCGCACCCAGAGCTCGGGATCAGCGAGCCATTCCTCGGGCGAGTAGCCCAGCAGGCGCTCGACCTGGGGGCTGATGTAGACGGTCGGCGACTTGCCGGGACCTGCGGTCGGGTCCCACGTGTAGGTGATCCCCGGTTGCTGCTCCACGATGGCCCGGTAGCGCTGCTCGCTCGCCGTACGCAGCGCCTGCTCGACGCGAGCCGCCCGGCCGCGGGTCAGCGCGAATGCGCTCACGGCGAACACGAGGATCACGGCCACGCCGAGGACGGCGTCGGCCGAGATCGGTGATCCGTCGAGGCGCCGGTGAAGGCCGCCGAACACGTCGAAGGGCAGGCTGAGGAAGAAGGCGACGACGGACAAGGCCGCGATCAAGGCGAGATCGCGTCCGCCGGTCGATCGCCTCGGCTCCTGATCGGCTGTTCGACGGGGTGGGCTCACGGTGGCTCTACCCCGGGTATCGGACCGTCGACCCGCCCCCTGTACCTGCGGGTCCTACCCTGAGCTGGAGCGCGCCGGCCGATAGAAGGCCGCGGGGATCCACCGACTCAGGCGAGCGCCAGCTCCCGCATCCGCCGATAGATGTGGTCGGGCTCGGGGTCCATGTAGAAATGCTCGAGCGGAGCCGCGAACGGCATCGCGGGGATGTCGGGCCCGCCCAGTCGGACGATCGCCGCATCGAGGTCGTCCATCGCTTCCTCGGCGATCGTCGCCGCGATCTCTGCGCCGGCCCCGTACGTGCGGTTGTCCTCGTAGACGACCATGGCCTTCGAGGTGCGGCGCACCGAGTCGAGGATCGTGACCATGTCGAGCGGCGCGAGGGTCCGAACGTCGACGACCTCGACCTCGATACCGTCCTCCTGCGCGAGCCGCCCCGCCGCCTCGAGGCACGTGTGCAACGTGTACCCATAGCTCACACACGTGAGCGCGTCGCCCTCCCGCTTCACATCCGCGAGCCCGATCGGCACCTCGTACGGGCCCTCGGGGACGTCGCCGGTGACGGCGCGGTACGCCTTCTTGTGCTCGAGGAAGAGGACGGGATCGGGATCTCGCAGGGCGCTGCGCAGCAGACCGGCGGCATCGAAGG
>JANLXF010000091.1:0-7345 GCA_031364965.1 Actinomycetes bacterium
CGAGAGCACGAGCACCGCGAACGCGCGCGAGCGCGTCCCGGCGGGCACGCGCGACCCCGCGCACTGGCCCACGAACGCCCCCACCACGCCGCCCGCCGCGAACGCGGCAGCCACGGCGATATCCACCGACCCCATACCCAGATGGGCGAAGAACCCTGCACCCGCGTTCGCCGAGATCACCACGAGCGAGGTGCCGATCGCGGCGGGGGTCGGTACCCCCAGGAGCAGCACCATGGTCGGCACGATCAGGAATCCGCCGCCGACCCCGAAGAGTCCCGTGAGGACGCCGAGCCCCGTCCCCGCCGCGAGCACCTGCGGCAGCCGGGCGCCGATCGCCCGCTCACCGATCTCGACGGGCACCTGGGCGCCCGTCGACACTTCTGTCTCTCCTCGGCGCCACATCCCTACCGCTGCCACCACCATCAAGACCGCCAGTCCGCCGAGCACCACGCGCTCGTCGACCCGGTGGTTCAGCCATGCCCCGGCGAACGAGCCCAGCACGCCGACGCCCCCGAACGCGGCTGCCGTGCGGATCCAGACGGTCCCGGCGCGGACGTGCGCCCACGCGGCGGTCGCCGCCGTGACGCCCACGACCAGGAGCGACGTCGGGATCGCCTCGCGCACGGGGAGGCCTAGCCCGTAGACGAGGGCCGGTACCGCGAGGATCGAGCCGCCACCGCCGAGCGCGCCCAACGCGAGGCCGATCACCAACCCGAAGAGGATCGCGAGCGGCAAGTCGGTCATGCCAGCTGCAAGAACAACCGCTGGAGCTCGTCGGGGCCGAGGCCCTCCGCCTTCGCGGCGTCCTCATCGCGGAGGCACGCCGTGAGGTTCGCCACCAGGAACTGCACGCCCGCGCGCTCGAGGGCCCGTGTCGCCGCGGCCATCTGGCGGGCCACGTCACGGCAGTCGCGTCCCTCGTCGAGCATCTTCTCGATGCCGGCGATCTGACCCTGCACGCGGTGCAGGCGGTTCACCACGGAACGGATCTCGGTCTCGTCGATCTCCATCGGCCCTCCTGTCCGGTCTGGATTCGGTCCGGCCAAACTATACCCCTGGGGGTATATTCTACAGCCGATGGTCAGACCCAGGGCGCCACCGCAAGAAGCCGCAAGGATCCGTTCGCGGTCACGTTCGCACCGGTCTCATCGTTGTCGGCGCGGCCCGGTAGATTGGTGCACTTGACCTCTCCCATCATCCGGACCGAACAGATCACGAAGCGCTTCGGCGACGTCGAAGCGCTCAAGGGCATCGACCTCGAGGTCGAGCGCGGCACCGTGCTCGGCATGCTCGGCCCCAACGGGGCGGGGAAGACCACGGCGGTCCGGATCCTCACCACGCTCCTGTTGCCGACCTCGGGGCGCGCCGAGGTCGACGGGCTCGACGTGGTGCGCGACGCCGAGGAGCTGCGGTTCCGGATCGGCCTGGCCGGCCAGAGTGCCGCGGTCGACGAGAACCTCACGGGCCTCGAGAACCTCGTGATGGTCGGCCGCCTCTACCACCTGCCCCGCGCCGAGGCGCGCCGGCGCGGCGGCGAGGTGCTGGAGCGCTTCGGGCTCTCCGACGCCGCCGACCGCACCGCCAAGACGTATTCGGGCGGCATGCGGCGCCGGCTCGACCTCGCGGCGAGCCTCGTGGGTCGGCCCGATGTGCTCTTCCTCGACGAGCCCACCACCGGTCTCGACCCCCGGAGCCGCATCGACGTGTGGGCGTTCATCCGGGAGCTCCAGAGCGAGGGCACCACGCTGCTCCTCACCACCCAGTATCTCGACGAGGCCGATCAGCTCGCCGACCGGATCGCCGTGATCGATCTGGGGACGGTCATCGCCGAAGGCACGTCCGACCAGCTGAAGGACCGGATCGGCGGCGAGGTGCTCGAGCTCCACGTCGAGGACCGCGGCGAGACCGACCGCGCGGTGACCGCGCTGTCCGGGGTGGGCGAGGGCGAGCCGAACGTCGACGCCCAACAGGGCCGCATCCGGGTACCGGTCGGCGACGCCGGCCCCACCGTGCTCCTGGAGAGCGTGCGCCGCATCGACGAGGCGAAGATCGTGCTCTCCGACATCGCTCTTCACCGGCCGACGCTCGACGACGTGTTCCTCTCGCTCACCGGACGCTCGGCCGAGGACGGCGAGGACCCCGAGGTCGCCATCACGAAGGGCCGCCGCCGCAAAGGAGGGAGCCCGTCGTGAGCACCGCCGTGCGAACGCCCACCGACCGACGCGGACCGCAGACCGCCTCGGCCAGGATCCAGATCGCCGTGGCCGACGGCCTGATCGTCGCGCAGCGGAACCTGCTCTCGATCACGCGCGTGCCCACCGTGCTGATCTTCGAGCTCGTGCAGCCCGTCATGTTCGTCCTGCTGTTCCGGTTCATCTACGAGCACCAGTTCGCGAGCCTGCCGCCGGGACTGGGGTACGTGCAGTTCCTGATGCCAGGGATCTTCGTGCAGAACGCGATCTTCGGGTCGACCACCACCGCGGTCGGTCTCGCCGACGACCTGAAGAAGGGGCTGCTCGACCGGTTCCGTTCGCTGCCGATGGCGCGATCGGCGGTGCTCGCCGGCCGCACCACGTCCGACCTCGCGAAGAACTTCCTGCTCGTGCTGATCGTGATGGTGATCGGGTACCTCGTCGGATTCCGGTTCACGCGAGGGATCCCGTCGGCCCTCGGCCTCGTAGTCCTCGTGCTGGCGGTGGGCTTCGTGTTCTCGTGGGTGTCCGCATGCGTGGGCCTCGCGCTGAAAGAGGTCGAGGCCGTCCAGGCGGCGGTCTTCACGCTCGTGTTCCCCGTGGTCTTCGTGAGCTCCGCGTTCGTCCCGGTCGCGGGGATGGCCACGTTCCTGCAGCCCGTGGCCCGTGGCAACCCCGTGACGGTTTGGTGCAACCTCGCGCGGTACCTCGCGAACGGCAACCTCGGGATCATGGATCCGGTCACGAAGCTTCCGATCGACACGTTCGAGGGGCTGCTCCTGAAATCGGCCCTCTGGATCGTCGGCCTGCTGATCGTCTTCGTGCCGGTCGCGATCGCCCTGTATCGCAAGCTCGACTGAATCCGGCCGCCGGTCGGGAACACGTACGGTGTAAGCGCGGTTGCACGTCCCGAGGGCGAGACGCCCCGCAGCCACCCGCTGGAAGGAGCCACGCCTGTGCTGGGGTTCGAAGGTGAGAACGCCCGCGAGAAAGTCATCGTGCTGCTCACGATGTGTTTCGCGCTCGCGATGGCGATGCTCGACAACACGGTCGTCAATGTCGCGATCCCACGGATCCAGACCGAGCTCGGCGCGAGCGTCTCGTCGATCCAGTGGATCATCGACGGCTACGTGCTGGCGTTCGCGTCGCTGTTGCTGACCGGCGGTATCGCCGGCGACCGCTACGGGCGCAAGAGGGTGTTCCTGACCGGACTCGCGATCTTCACGGCGGCCTCATTCCTGTGCGGGGTCTCGTCGTCGCCCGGCCAGCTGATCGCGTTCCGCGCGCTCCAGGGCGTGGGCGCCGCGTTCCTGATGCCGGGCACCCTGTCGATCCTCACCGTGACGTTCCCACCGCAGGAGCGGGCGAAGGCGATCGGGCTGTGGGCCGGGGTGAGCGGCATCGCGCTCGCGCTCGGACCCACGCTCGGTGGCTACATGGTCGAGCACATCGGCTGGGAATCGGTGTTCTTCCTGAACGTGCCGATCGGGATCGTGGCCTTCCTCGTGGCGATGCGCACGGTGACGGAGTCACGCTCCGACGAGGCGCGCGAGCTCGATATCCCCGGGCTGTCGCTCGGCACGCTCGGCCTGCTATCGCTCACCTACGGCCTGATCGAGGCGAACCAGAAGGGCTGGTCCGACACCACGATCGTGGGCTCGCTGGTCGCCGCCGCGGTCTTCCTCGGGGCCTTCTTCTGGTGGGAGCACCGCAACCCCAAGGCGATGATGCCGTTGGCGTTCTTCCGGATCCCGGCGTTCTCCGCGGGCAACGCGGTGGCGTTCTCGGTCTCGCTCGGGATGTTCTCGATCTTCCTGTTCGTGAGCCTGTACCTGCAACAGATCCGCGGGTACACCCCCTTCCAGGCGGGACTCCGGTTCCTGCCGATGACCCTGATGATCATCGTGACGGCGCCGCTGGCCGGCAAGTACGCCCAGCGCCACGGCTCGAAGATCCCGATGACGTGGGGCCTGACCCTGATGAGTATCGGGCTGATGGCCCTCACGCAGATCCAGGTCGACACGCCCTATGCGTTCATCGGGGTCCTGTTCCTGATGCTCGGCCACGGCATGGGCTCGACGATGGCGCCGATGACCGCGGCCGTGATGGGCGCGGTCGGGCCGCAGCGCGCGGGCCTGGGGTCCGCCATGACGAACACGAGCCGCGAGGTCGGGGGCGTGCTCGGGATCGCGCTGCTCGGCACGATCTTGTTCTCGGAGCTCTCGGCCAAGATCGCCCCGCTGCTCGCCGGCGGCCCGCTCTCCGCGGCCCAGCAGACCGCGATCGTCGAGCGGTCGGGGCACGGCGCGGTCACCCCGGCGTTCCTGACGGCGCTCGGCCTCACGCCGGCGCAGCAGGCCGGGGTCTACGACGCGTTCCGGACCTCGTACATGGCGGGGTTCCACCGGGCGCTGTTCGTGGCGTCGCTGATCCTGTTCACCGCCGCGTTCGTGGCCAACCGGTTCATCCCGGGCCGTCGGTCCACCGTGCACCTCGGGGGCACGCCCGAGGGCGAGCGCGTCGCGCTCGAGGTCTAGCGGGAAGGAACCATCGTGGAGCGGGCGCTGCACATCCTGACGGTCGTGATGGGCGTGGCCGTCGTGATCGCCACCGTCGCGTCCGCGATCAAGACCGTGATCCTGCCGCGATCCGCGTCGGCCGTGATCACCCGGCTCGTGTTCCTGACGGTCAGGCGGGTGTTCCTGGTGATCGCGCCGCCCTCGGCCACCTACGAGCGCCGGGATCGCGTGCTCGCGTTGTACGCGCCGGTCGGGCTGCTCGCGGCGCTCGCCACGTGGCTCGGTCTCACGGCACTCGGGTACACCCTGATCTACTGGGGCCTCGAGGACATGTCCTGGGCGCGAGCGTTCGAGCTGTCGGGCTCCTCGCTGCTCACGCTGGGGATCGCGGGCGCCATCGAGGTCGGGACGACGGCGCTCGTGTTCACGGAGGCCGCGCTGGGGCTCTTCCTGCTGGCGCTGTTGATCACCTACCTGCCCAGCATCTACGCGGCCTTCTCGCGCCGAGAGATGGGGGTCACTTCCCTCGAGGTGCGGGCGGGGTCGCCTCCCTCGGGCCGGGAGATGGTGTGGCGCTACCACGCCCTCGACCGGATGGACGAGCTTCGCCGGGTCTGGGAGGACTGGGAGCGGTGGTTCCTCGACGTCGAGGAGACGCACACGTCCTTCCCGGCGGTCGTGTTCTTCCGGTCGCCGCAGGCGGACCATTCGTGGGCGACGGCGGCCGGCGCCGTCCTCGACGGCGCCGCGCTGACCCTGTCGACCGTCGACGTGCCGCGCGACGTGCAAGCCGAGTTCTGCCTGCGAGCGGGCTATCTGTGCCTGCGCCGCGTGGCGGACTCGTTCCGCGTCCCCTACGACCCCGACCCGCGGCCCGACGATCCGATCTCGGTGCGGCGCGAGGAGTGGGACGAGGCCGTGCGCTCCCTCGAGGAAGCGGGCGTACCGCTCAAGGCCGACCGGGAACAGGCGTGGCGCGACTTCGCCGGCTGGCGCGTGAACTACGACACCGTGCTGCTGGCCGCGTGCGACCTCGTCACGGCGCCGGACGCACCCTGGTCGTCGGACCGCGCCGGCGACCGCTCCTTCCGCGGCCGGATCTTCGGTCGAGCCCCCGCCAGATCGCGAGAGCGCGCGCAGGCCCGGGACTCGGCGCCGCGAGCCCGGCCCTAGCCGCCGACGGCCGCGTCGGGCGCCACGTCAGCGCAGGAGGCGGTCCATCCGCCGGTCGCTCAGGCGCTTGCCCCCGGTCTGGCAGGTCGGGCAGTAGACCACCTCGTGCGACTCGTAGCTGACCCGCCGGAGGTCGTCGCCGCAGACGGGGCACGGCTCTCCCGCGCGGTTGTGCACGACGAAGTGATCGCCGAGCTTCGTGGGCAGGCCGCCCATGCGTTTGCGCTCGACCTCGAGCGCGTCGGCGAGCACGGCGTGCAGGGACTCGACCAGCCGCTCGCGCTGGCCGGCGTCGAGCTTGCCGAGTGAGGCGAACGGCGACAGCTTCGCGCGGTGCAACGCGTCGTCGCTGTAGCCACGGCCCACCCCGGCCACCGTCCGTTGATCCCGCAGGATCGTGTGCACGCGGCGCGTGTCGTCGCTCTTGCGGAAGAGGGCGTCGGCCTGGGGGCTGAGCACCTCGGGGCCGAGCTTCGCGAGCGGGCCGTCCTCGCCGGCCGCGAGCACCCACCACCCGGCCTTGCGCTGCGTGCCGAACTCCTTCACGAGCACGCTCGGGCGGTCGACGGCGCGGATCCGGAGCACCGAGCCCCGCGGCTTCGTCATCTTGGGCGGCGACTCGACGTCGACGCGCCCGCCCTGCGAGAGGTGCACGAGCACCCGGAGGCCACCGTGCAGCTCGACCACCACGAACTTCCCGCGCCTGCTGACACGCTCGATCGTGCGGCCGAGCGCCTCGTCGGGACGGGGCGCGAACGTCTTCAGGGAAGAGAACTGCATCAGGTCGAGCTTGTCGAGGGTGGCGCCCGCGAGCACCTCGTCGAGCCGCTCCGCGAGGGCCTGCACCTCGGGCATCTCGGGCATCCGTTGCTCCCCTACCCCCGCAGCTCCGCCGCGGCCCGGCCGACGATCTCGACGCACTCGTCGATCCGGTCCCGATGCGTGCGATGGCTCACGATGCACGCGCGCAGCACGTACCGCCCGTGGATCATCGTGCTGGACAGGAACACCCGTTGCGACGCGTTGATCTTCGCCAGGAACGCCTTCTGCGTCTCGTCGTCGGCGTCGGCCAGGCGGAACGGGATCACCGTGAGCTGCGGCTCCCAGCAGAGCTCGATCCGAGGATCGTCGCGGAACGCGTCGGCCAGGTGCCGGGCGAGGTCGAGCTTCTCGTCGAGCGCTTCCCGGAAGGCCGACACGCCGTGGAGCTTCAGCGGCATCCAGACGCGGAGGCCGCGCCACTCGCGCGAGAGCTCAGCCGAGTGCTCGCTGTAATTCGGCAGCTCGCCGGTGGGCGGGAGGTCCTGGAGGTAGGCGGCGCCCTCGTAGTGCGCGTCGCGCATCGCCCCGCCGTCGCGGACGACCAGGCCGCCGGTCCCGTACGGCAGGAACAGGCCCTTGTGAGGATCCAGCGTCACCGAGTCGCTCCGCTCGATGCCGCGGAACCACGCGCGGCCGCGG
>JANLXF010000276.1:0-3493 GCA_031364965.1 Actinomycetes bacterium
AAGCGCGCGGCTGACCTCGTCCATGATGTGCGGCCAGACGAACCGGTCGTTGTCGATGGACTTGATGATGGCGAGCTGCCGCATCACCGAATCGCGCTGCGCCTCGGCCTTCTTGCGATCCTTGAGGACGGCGGCGAAGCGCGTGGAGTCCTGCACCGCGCGCTGCTCCTTGACCGTCAGCGAGCGCGAGACAGCGCCCTGCCGCAGGAAGAGGCCGCCGATGACGAGCGCGGCGAGCGCGAAGGACGCGACCGCCCCGATGAGGAACGGGTCCTTGACTTGCGAGGCCGCGCCGGACATCGCACTGGCGAAGTTGACGCCCGCGCCTTTCCCCTTGGTCTTGCGTCCGGAGCCGGGGAGCAGATTGATCTCGATCATGTGGTCGGTCTGCAGAGGGGGGTCAGGCGACCTGGCGAAGCGCCAGCCCGATCGGAAGCATGAGCAGGGGCGCCACTTCGTCTGTGACGAGCGACTCGAGAGCGCCGTCACGCACCTTCAGGTTCGCCAACGGGTTCGCCTGCTCGACCGCGAGCCGCAATCTGGTGGCCAGCGCGGCGGTGAGCCCGGGAATGCGCGAGCCGCCGCCGCAGGTGTAGACGGCACGCATCGGGCTTGCCGACCGGGAGGACGACGCGAGGAACGCGGCCGCCCGCTCGATCCCGACCGCGATCTCTTCGCCACGGCTTTCGATCACGGCGTCGAGGTGCGGCGAGCGGTCGTAGCCCTGGAGGAGCGCATCCGCTTCCTCGGCGCCCAGGCCGCGCTCGCGCTGGAGATCCTCGCGGAAGCGGCGCGTGCCGACGGTGATGTCGCGCGTCAGGATCGGCACGCCCTCGTCGAGGATATTGATGTTCGTGTTCTCGTGCCCGATGTTGATCAGGCCCACGACGCCATTCATCGCGTCGGGATAGTTCATCTCGAAGGCGTTGTGGAGCGCGAAGGCGTCGACGTCCACCACGGCGGGCACGAGCCCCGCGTCGGTGAGCACGCGCAGCTTGGCCTCGATGAGCTCCCGCTTGGCGGCGACGAGCAACACCTGCATCTCGAGCCCCTCGGCGTTCGGGTCGAGGATCTGGAAGTCCAGCTCGACCGACTCCATGTCGAAGGGCACGTGCTGTTCGGCTTCCCAGCGCATCAGCTCCCGCGCCTGCTGCTCCTTCACGCGCTCGATCTGGATCTTCTTGATGATGACGTCGCGGCCGCCCACGGCGGTGACGACTTCCCGGGTCTTGATGCCCGCGGCCGAGAGCGCGGCGCGCACCGCGTCGGCGACGATGCCCGGATCCATCACCTCGCCCTCGACGATCGCGTCGGCGAGCAACGGGGCGATCGCGACCTTCACCAGCTCGGGCGATCCCTTCGAGTGATCGATCACGACCACCTTGATGAGGCCGGATCCGATGTCGAGCCCGATCGTGGTCTTCTTACGGCCGAAGAGCGCCATGTGTGACGAAGCCTGTGGCGGGGGGAATACCGGTGTTGACCGGATAACGCGTGCGAGACGAGCGAGGCGGAACGAAACGTCGCCGGACCGCGGAAGGCGCTATAAAATGCCCCCCCAAGTCCGTTTGTCAATAGAGGTTAAGCTCGCTGACCTAACGAGCCGTCATTCGTGAAATTGAGTGGAGCGGCGCGAAGGGCCCGGGAGCGGCTTCAGCGACACCCATCACACGACCCTGCGCGGAGAACGTAACAGCACGCACGCGAAACGGGGCGTGCACCCGTGGGTGACACGCCCCGCTTCCCGGCGTTCGATCCGCTCTCGCGGGCCGACGTCTAGAACATGTCCGCCCAGGCGCGCTGGTTCACCGGCACGATGATCGACGAGCCGCTGGTGGCGCTCTCGTTCGCGCACTTGGAGTAATTAATGAACGTGTTGCCGAGGATCGACGAGTCGTCGGCGCGCACGTTGTCGCCGGCGATGATCGAGCCGTAGATCTTCGCGGTGCCGTTGCCCTTGGTCACGTCGTTCTTGGCGATGATGACGCCATAGAACTCGAAGTTCCCGTTGAAGCGGACCGAGCCGTTGACGAGGAGCACGCCCTGCCCCCGGCCGTTGTTGAGGCTGATGTCGTTGGGTGAGTAGATCACCGGGAAGTAGTTCTTGCAGCCGTCGAACCCCTGAAGGCGCCAGGGCTCGCCCCAGTTGGTCTGGGCGGCCCCCCCCGTCTTGACGCAGGTCGAGTCGGTTCCCGCCGGCGTCGGATCGACGTTGCCTGCGCTCAGGACGATGTCGGCGTTCGCCGCCATCTGGGCGAAGTCGATCTCGCTTCCATACTGCTTGAAGGTGGTGGTATCGTCGTACTTGGGGTCCTTGTAGAACTGCGGGGTGCCCGTCACATTCAGCGACTTCTGGATATTGACCGTGGCGCTGTCACCGACCGCGATCGCGGCGGTATCGTTGCCCCCGATCGCGGCGCACTGCGTCCAGCCCGTCGGAGCCGTGTTGCGGCCGGTGACTTCGGCGCTGCCTTGCACGGAGATGTTGCCCTTCGACGTGATCGCGCCGCCGATCGGGAACTGCGGCCTGCGGATACGGAAGGTGGTGCTGACGCGCCGGACCGCCTGGTTCGACAGGCCCGCGTTGACCAAGCCCTCGGACACGACCCAATAGAGGGAGTTGTTCAGCTTCGTGAGCTTGACGTTGGCGCGCGCTCCCGACGGCTGAGTGCCCGCGGCGCTCGAGGAGTTGTAGGTGAGCTGCTGCACGTCGCCTGGCACCATGGTGAGGTTCAGCGACTTGTCGAACGTCGCCACGGTTTCGTTCAGCCCGTACTCGGCCGCCGAAAAGGCGCGCTGCTGGGTGAGTGTGCTGCGGCCGACGCGGCTTTCCTGCGTCGAGGCGAAGAAGGCGCCGGCGATCAGGGCGCCGATGATCACGATGGCGAGCAGCGAGACCGCGAGCGCGAAGCCGCGGCGTGGAGTCTGGTGGAAGCGCATGACGCTCCTCCGGTGAAGTTAGATGCGGTTGCGGATCGCAACCGTGAGATTCAGGTAGTCCTGCCAGGTGGTGGCGTTGGCGCGCCCGAACAGGCTGACGCCTGGCGCGGCCTGTGCCCGCACCCAGAGCCGAACGCGCGCCACCTGCGGTGCACTTGCCAGCGTCGTCACTTCGGTCCCGTCCGCCTTGTAATACCGCAGGTTGAGCCCGCTCGTGAGCGTGTCGGTGGTGTAGGCGCGGTACGGACCGCTCACCGGCTGGATTCCAGCCCATGCCCCGTTCGTGTACTGGTTGTAGCCCAGGTACCACTTGCTGTCCGCGGCCTGGTAGATGTCATAGCGCACCCGGCGGGTGAACCGCACCGGCGAGCCCTTGATCTCCGTGGCGGCGAGCACCGGCGTCACCCGAACGACCGTCTTGGTCTTGGCCGCGTCGCCAAGCGCCGTGTAGCCCGAGAGCACGCCGCACGTCAGCGAGCTGGTGGTCGTCGAGACCGCCGTGATCCGATGGATCACCCACGGGTTGCCCAGCGCCACGGTCGCGGTATCGTAG
>JANLXF010000290.1:0-39003 GCA_031364965.1 Actinomycetes bacterium
GATGCTGCAAGACATGGCGGTCCTCACCGGCGGTCAGGTCATCAGCGAAGAGGTCGGGCTCAAGCTCGAGAACCTCACCCTCGACCTGCTGGGTCGGGCCAAGCGCGTGATCGTCACCAAGGACGAGACCACGATCGTGGAGGGTGCGGGCAAGGACGAAGACGTCCAGGGCCGCATCAACCAGATCAAGTCCGAGATCGAGAAGACCGACTCCGACTACGACCGAGAGAAGTTGCAGGAGCGCCTCGCGAAGCTCTCCGGCGGCGTGGCGGTCATCAAGGTCGGCGCGGCCACAGAGGTCGAGCTGAAGGAGAAGAAGCACCGCATCGAAGACGCGGTGCAGTCGACGAAGGCGGCCGTGGAAGAGGGCATCGTGCCCGGCGGCGGCGTCGCCCTCCTGAACGCTCAGACCGCGTTGGACAAGGTCGACCTCGAGGGTGACGAGCTCACGGGCGCCGCGATCGTGCGGCGCGCGCTCGAGGAGCCCCTCAAGCAGATCGCCCACAACGCCGGCCTCGAGGGCGGCGTGATCATCGAGAAGGTGCGTGCGATGGACCCAGGCCACGGGCTCAACGCGGCCACGGGTGAGTACGGCGACATGCTGAAGTTCGGCGTGATCGACCCCACCAAGGTGACGCGCTCGGCGCTGCAGAACGCGGCGTCGATCGCCGCGCTCTTCCTGACCACCGAGGCGATCGTCGCCGAGAAGCCGGAGAAGGCGACGGCGGGCGGCATGCCCGGCGGCATGCCCGGCGGTGACATGGACTTCTGAGTCCGACCGCATGACCGCAATCACCCGAACGGGGGCCCTCGGGCCCCCGTTTCGGTGTTCCGGGGAGCACGGGGAAGTCACGAGCCGTGCCGTTCTAGGATGCGCGTAGCCCCGTCGGTGAAAGGCAGCTGTGTCGATCCGAGGTTCTCTCCGGGTGCTCGTCACCCTCCTCAAGAACCGAGCCCTCCTGCGAGTGCTCTTCTCGTTCCAGGCGTTCAGCGCCGGCGAGGCGGCGGTGTGGATCACGGTCTCCGTGTATGCCTACCAACGGGGTGGTGCGACGGCCACGGGGTTGGTGCTGGTCGCGCAGCTCGTCCCTGCCGCGTTGATCGCGCCGCTCGGCGCGACGTTCGGCGATCGGATGCGGCGAGATCGCGCGCTCGGCCTTGGGTACGCGATCCAGGCCGGTACCGATCTCATGCTCGCGGTCGCTTTGTGGAAGGCGCCGGCCATGGCGGCGTATGCGGCCGCCATCCTGGCGAGCTGCGCGATCACGCTCACCCGACCCGTGCACAACTCGATCCTGCCCCACCTCGCCGAGACACCCGAGGAGCTCACGGCCGCGAACGCGGCCTCGGGCACGGTCGAGGGGCTGGGGGTGCTCGTGGGTCCGGTCTTCGCCGCGGCAGGTTTGGCGACCCTCGGCTCGGCGTTCGTGGTCGGGACGACGGCCGGGTTCATCGCCCTCGCCGCTCTGCTCACATCCCGGCTCCCGATCCATGACGACGGCGCAGAGCCTGGCGCCGGCGCCACCGCACCGTCGGGAGTCGTCGCCGACGCGATCGCCGGCGCGCGCGAGATACGGCGCGAGCCCGGGGCCTCGATGCTCTTGCTCCTCGGCGGCGCGCAGTTCGTCGTCGTCGGGTTGCTCGACGTCTTCTACGTGCTGCTGGCGATCGACGTGCTCGGGGTGGGGGAATCCGCTTCGGGCATCCTCGCCGCCTCGATGGGTGTCGGGGGACTGCTGGGCGCGGTGGCGTCGGTCGCGCTCGTCGGGCGCCGCCGCCTTTCACCCGCGATGGAAGTGGGGCTCCTCGTCTGCGGGGGTGGGCTGTTCGCCGTCGGCTTGATCCCCGTCGGGCTCGCGGGCGCGCTCGGATTCCTCGTCGCGTGCGGCGCCGGCCGGACCTTCTTCGACGTGGCGGCCCGCACGCTTCTGCAGAGGTCGGTGCCCGACGACGTGCTCGCCCGGGTGTTCGGGTTGCAGGAAGCCCTGGTGATGCTCGGCCTCGCGATCGGTGCGGCCATCGCCCCGTTGCTGATCGCGGGATTCGGGAACCGGGGCGCGCTCGTGCTGGCCGGCGTGCTACTCCCGGCGATGGGATCCCTGGCCTGGCCGCGGCTCCGCCTGGTCGACGACCGCGCATCCGCTCCGGGACCGGAGGTGGTGGCGCTCCGCCGGATCGCATTGTTCGAACCCCTCTCCCAGCTCGTCCTCGAGCGATTGGCGCGGCATGTCGAGCGGGTCGACGTGGCGGCCGGTGAGCTCGTGATCCGCCAGGGGGACCCCGGGGATCGGTTCTACGTGGTCCAGCACGGACTGCTCATCGTCGAGGCAGACGGTCGATCGGTGGCCACGTTGTCGGCGGGGGATCAGTTCGGGGAGATCGCGCTCCTTCGCAACGTCCCCAGGACCGCCTCCGTCACGGCGGTCGAGCCCTCGGAGCTCCTCTCGCTCGAGCGCAGCGAGTTCCTCGCGGCGGTGACGGGTTCTCAGTCGACCGCGATCCGAGCGAACGAGATGATCGATCGCCGGCTCGACGAGCTCGGGCGGGACGGCTGAGCGGTGCGCACGGCTGCCACAGAACCGCTACATCTCGGGGCGAACCATTTCCCGGTGGTCACCGAAGGACAGGTGGAGCCCCTCTCTCCGACCGGAAGCCCCGGGTCCCCCCGACTCGGGGCTTCCTGCCGTCCGGGCTAGGATTCGGCCCATGACGATCAGCCGCCGTGAGGTTCCCACATGGCCGCCGAGATAACGATCGGCATCCGCTGGCGCGACATGGACGCCTACGGCCACGTGAACAACGCGGTGTACCTCAACTACCTCGAGGAATGCCGCGACCTCATGGTGGGCACGCTCATGGGCCCGCAGGATTCGTGGGACTTCGTGCTCGCCCATGTCGGGATCGACTTCCGAGACGAGCTGACCCAGGCCGACGCCGAGATCGTCGTGCGATGCGCGGTCGTGGGATTCGGTCGCTCGAGCGTACGCACCCGCGAGTCGATCCTGAAGCTGGACGGCACGATCGCGGCCGAGGCCGAAGCAGTGATCGTGCCGCGGGATCGTGAGCGCGGCGGGAGCCGCCCGCTGACCGAGGCCGAGCGGTCGATCTTGCGATCCGCCCAGGACGCCTAGCTACTTCGTCGGCAGCACGCGGCGGCCGTGCACGAAGTGGTCGCGGTACCACCCGTCGCCCACCCACATGATCGTCACGCCGCCCGGCGTGTTCGACGAGTCGAGCGCGTAGCCGTTCCCGATGAAGGTGTCGACGTGGTCGACCGTGCCGTCGTCGTTCCCGTCATAGAACATCAGGTCGCCCGGCAGCAGGTGGTCGTACTTCAGGCGTCCGATCCCGGCCATGTCGGACGAGGTCCGCTGGGGGAGCGCCCATCCGTCGTACGGCCTCGGGGGAGCGATCCTCCACGCGCCGCCGTCGTTGGCGCGCAAGGCCCACCAGGACAAGCCGGAGCAGTCGAACCCGGGGATCGGCTGCCCGCCGAGCGCCGAGGGCTCCGATGTCTTGAATCCCCACTCACCGCCCCAGACGTAGGGGTAGCCGATGTACTCCACACCCCAGCGAACGATCGCCTGCCGGGAGGGCCCCATCTTCGGGAGCACGATCCCGTCGTACTGGTCGCGCACGTAGGGCACCACCCACGACTCGAGGGTCGTGGCCTTGTATAGGGAGTACGCGACCTGCGCGCGGGGCATCGGGGTGGCAGGGCCGACGTCGTTCGCTTCGACCGAGCTGTTGTATCGCAGACCCAACCGCAGCCCGAGCATCAGCGCCCCGAAGTTCGCGGGCGTGTCGAACGCCACGCCGTCGCGCGTGTGGAGCGCGTCGAGCTGCTTGGCCACGTCCTTCATCCCGAGCGCCTGGATCAGCACGCGGTGCACGGTGGCCATCGTCACGGGCTTGTCCGGGGCGAACCGACCGTCGGTCGTCCGCCGCATCCACCCGAGCTTGACCGCCACGTTCGCCCAGCGGAAGAAGGTCTGGGAGGGCTCGATGTCGGGGAAGGTGATGCTGTTGTCGATGGACTCGTTCGGCGCGAACGCCTTGACCGCGGCTCTCGCGAAGTACTTGCGCGTCTCGAGCATGTCGGGCCGGAACGGCACCCGTCCGTCACCATCGGGGGCGAAGTCGCGCATCCAATCCTTCGACTTGCCCACATAGTCGATCGCGGCCTTGGCCCACGCGTCGCTCGCGTCGAGATCCGCCCACTTGAACGCAGCCCCGCGCATCGTGCTTTCGGGTACCGCGATCGGGAACGCAGCGGGACCGGACCCGTCCTCACCCACCGTGAGGTCGATCGGACCCCCGGCCGCGCTGGCACCGGTCACGGGCATCAGCGCTACCCCCGCGGTCGCCAGCACGACGATCACGCGGAGTCGGCGTCGCAGGCCCTTCCCCTCTCGCTCCATGCTCACTGGGTCGGCAGCGGGCCCCATCAACTTGAGCTATCTGCAGTAGGACGCATGCCCCCCATCCTGCCATCAGACCCCGGCAGCTGCACGGCCTCGACGGATGGACGGCTCCGGTAGGCTGCGGCCGTGTTGGGCGATCGCGAGGCCATGGTGCTGGACGTTCGGGGCCTCGACGTGCACGGCGTCGGCTACGTCGACGTCACGATCGCCTATCGCGACGGGACGACGACGACGGCGCGGCTTGGCAGCGAGAGCGTCCCCGAGGGGATGCGACGCGGCGACGTGGTGCTCGTGAGCACCGCGATGAGCCTCGTGATCGCGATCAGGCGCCCGGACGGTGCGCCGGGAGCGCCCCCCGCGGCCTCGGACTAGTCTTTCGGGCCCTCGGCCCGCACCTTCTCCACCCGTTCGAGCGCCCCTTGCAGGTCCTTGAGCCAGTCGTCCTGACGCTCGGCGACCAACCGGACGCACCACGCGAGGGCGTGGCTCCGACTTCGAGCCACGCCGGACGCCACGAGCGTGTCGAGCACGAGCCGCTCGGGCTGGCGGAGCCGGGTCATCGCGGGCACGCTCAAGATCGTGAACAGATGACGTTGGTCGGCGCACTGGGCTCCCCAGGACACCTTGCGCTCGAAGCGCCGTTGCGCTTCGTCGGCGATGCGCATCCGCTGGGCTCTGGTGTCCTCGCGGAATCCGGAGATCCGCGCGCCGAGGGCGGCGGCTCGGGTATCGGGGCTCGCGTCTGCCGCCAGCTCGGGCTCGGCGAGGGTGCCCACGATGAGGATCTCGTCCCGGTCGACGGTGACGTCGGGCGGGCCTGCGAACCAATCATCGGGAAGCCGCCCGGTGAACCAGCCGCGGATCGTGTCGGTGACGTTCGTGGTCTCTTCCATACGTGGAGATTACACCATTACACAGATACGTCAACGGTCTCGGTGTGGGGGAGAGGCCAGAAGGCGCGCGTGTACCCTCTCCGTCCATGCAACCCGACGAATCGCTGAGGGGGTCCTACGGCGGCAGCCGGCTGACGCCGGAGCAAGCGCTGCCGGACCTGCGGGCTTTCGATGGCCGCGGTCACCTCGCGCACGAGCTCAGGGAGATCGCACCCGATCCCCGCGACGCGGCCATCTTGGAGGCGATCGCCGAAGGAACGGATTGGATGACCGACGTCCTGCAGCGGCTCGTGCGGGCCGACACCACGCTCGGCAACGAGGAAACGGGTCAGGCGATCGTCCGCGAGGTGATGCGCGAGCTCGATCTTGCGCCCGTCGACGTGCGCATGGACGAAGCGGCTCTCCGCGCCCACCCGCTCGCATCGCCGTTCGATTGGGAGACCGACGGAAAGGCGAACGTCGTCGCCACATGGGAGCCGGACGCGGGCGCGAGTCAGGGCGGCCGCTCGCTGATCCTCAACGGGCACATCGACGTCGTGAGTCCCGAACCGTTGAGCCAGTGGGGCGAACGCGATCCGTTCGGCGGCGAGCACGAGGACGGCTGGGTCTACGGTCGTGGCGCCGCCGACATGAAGTGCGGGCTCGCCGCGATCTTCGGGGCGGTGCGGGGACTGCGACGGCTCGGTCTGTCCCCCGGGGCGTCGATCCTCCTCGAGTCCGTCGTAGAGGAGGAGTGCTCCGGGAACGGGACCCTGCAGACCTTGTTGTCGGGATATGCCGCCGACGCCGCCGTCGTGGCGGAGCCGTTCGGCGCAGCGATCACCACCTCACAGGTAGGCGTCCTCTGGTTCAAGGTGCGCATCACGGGCCTGCCGGGCCACGCGGCCGAAGGTCGCAACGCCACCAACGCCATCGAGAAGAGCTTGTCGGTGATCCAGTTCCTGCGAGCGCTCGAAACCGAGATGAACGCCGCACCGCCGGCGCCCTACAACTTG
This sequence comes from Actinomycetes bacterium, assembly GCA_031364965.1. Taxonomy (GTDB): domain Bacteria; phylum Actinomycetota; class UBA4738; order UBA4738; family HRBIN12; genus JAOUEA01. The sequence goes on from JANLXF010000290.1 coordinate 6,313, forward strand.
TTCACGGCGCCGATCACCCTGAACGTCGGAGCGATCCGGGGCGGCGACTGGGCATCGACGGTGCCCGGCGTCTGCGTCACGCACTATCGGATCGCGCTCTTCCCGGGCATGCGGGTGGCCGACCTGCAATCTCGGATCGAGCAGATCGTGGCCGAGGCCACCGCCGACCAGCCGGGCGTGGCCGAGGTGGTCTATGGCGGCTTCGCCACCGAGGGGTACGACATCGCCGACGACCATCCGGTGGTCACGACGCTCGCGGGGGCCTTCGCCCGTCAGGCAGGCGCACCGCCCGCGTTGGTCTCGACCACCGGGACGACCGACGCCGGGATCTTCGGCAACGCCGGCGGCATCCCGGCCGTGTGTTTCGGCCCCTTCGCGGAGCACGCGCACGGGGTGGGCGAGCGGGTGTACGTTCCGTCCGTGGTGCAGACGGCGCAGGTCATGGGCCTCATGATCCGGGATTGGTGCGGACTATCTGGGTAGCGCTCGAGCTCACCGCGACCGTGGCCTTCGTGCTGGGGGCGCGCGTCGTCGTGAACCGGATGCGGCGTACCGGCACCGAGCGGCGCAACGACCGAACGCATCCCGCAGCGGGACGTGAGGCTCTAGCTCCGGGGCCGGCACCTCGGGCGAGCGCTCGAGCGGGCGCCGGGCCGCTCCGTGGCATCCCGGCGATCCGGCACTTCTTCCGGACGAACGAGACCCCGATCTACTTCGTGAGCGCCACCGCCTTCAACCTGCTGGGGATCGACCGGTGGGTGCGGAACTTCCGCTTCATCAACTACTTCGACTCGTTCGACGGAGCCCACCCGAACGTGTTCGTGCCGTCCGAACGAGAGCCTCGCGCCTTCGAGTCGATCGAGGAGATCTGCAACTATCTGCTGAGCCACAAAGAGGTCATCGACTACGTCGGTCGCCGCCCCGCCGGCCGGGTCGCCTTCTTGATGTTCGACGAGGAGACCGAGTCGCTCGCCGCCGAGCTTGGTCTCGAGGTCGCGTTCCCCCCGGCCGAGCTGCGGCATCGCCTGGACTCGAAGATCGAGACGACCCGGCTCGGCAACGAGGCCGGGGTCCCCAGCGTGCCCAACACGATGGGGCGCGCCTCGACCTATCGTGAGGTCCGCGATCTGGCGGCCGCGGCGCGTCTGGGGACCGATCTCGTGATCCAGACCCCGTACGGCGACTCCGGTCAGACCACGTTCTTCGTGGCGAGCGAGGCCGACTGGCGGCGCGACGAGAAGAAGATCGTGGGCGAAGAGCTCAAGGTGATGAAACGGATCGATTCCCTCGAATGCGCGATCGAAGGGGTGATCACCCGCCACGGGACACTTGTCGGCCCACTGATGACGGAGCTGACCGGATTCCCCGAGCTCACGCCGTACGACGGGGGGTGGTGCGGCAACGACGTATTCCCCGATGTGCTCACCGAGGGGCAGCGGCGGCTCGCGCGAGAGCGGACCTTCGCGATGGGCGAACGCCTGCGGCGCGAAGGCTACCGCGGCTACTTCGAGCTCGACTTCCTCGCCGATGCGAACAGCGGGGAGATGTATCTGGGTGAGCTGAACCCCCGCGTGACGGGCGCGAGCAGCATCACGAACGTCACCGCGGTCGCGTACGGCGACATGCCGTTGTTCCTGTTCCACCTGTTGGAGTTCATGAACGTCGAGTACGAGATCGACGTCGACGAGCTGAACCGCAGATGGGCGCACCCCGGCAACATCGACGACTGGACTCAGTTCATCCTGAAACAGACGGAGAACGTGACCGAGCTGATCACCAAGGCCCCCGCCTCGGGGATCTGGCGGGCTGGGTCCGACGGCGCGATCTCGTTCGCGCGGCGGGACACCGACTGGCACACCGTGGCCGACGAGCGAGAGGCGTTCTACCTGCGCATCGCGTCCGAGGGGCAGTTCCGCTACCCGGGTGCCGACCTCGGGATCTTGGTCACGCGTGGCCGGTTCATGGATGAGGACCATGAGCTCGTCGATCGTGCCCGGGACTGGATCACGGGGATCAAAGGGCAGTTCGAAGGGGTTCCGCCCGAGGCGCCGCCTTCGGTGGCGCCCGAGCCGTTCGGCTTCAAGATGCTGTGATGCAGATGGTTCCGTTCACGTTCCGCGCGATCGAAGAGCGGGAGCTCGGGCCGAAATGGCAGTCGGTCTTCGAGGAACGGTGGCCTCATTACCGAGCGTGGTTCCTTCGCGAAGGGGAGGCGGCCAGACCCTCGTACGCGACCAGCGTGCGGATGCTTCGCGCACACATGCCGGAGTTGATGCCTGCATACGAGCGCGTCGTCGAGCTGGCCGGCGGTGGCGATCTCGCCGCCCGGATGCTGTCGATCTACCGGCCTCCCCCGTATCTGGCGGCGTGCTCGCAAGGGGTCTGGCTGCGGGACGGCGCTCCGCTGCTCGTGCGCAACTACGACTACGCACCTTCGAGGATGGAGGGCGTCATCTGGTCGACGCAGCTCCTGCAACGGCGCGTCATCGGTATGAGCGATTGCCTCTGGGGGCTGCTGGACGGTATGAACGACTCCGGCCTCGCGGTCTCGCTCACCTTCGGCGGCCGGCGCGTCCTGGGCGACGGGTTTGGGATCCCGCTCGTCGTTCGCTATGTGCTGGAGGTATGCGACACGATCTCCGACGCGCGCGAGGTGCTCGCTCGCCTCCCGTACAGCCTCTCCCATAACCTCACGATCGTGGATCGCGCCGGCGAGGTGCTCACCGCGTACCTGTCTCCCGACCGGGAGCCCATCTTCCGCGCGTTCCCGGCAGCGACGAACCATCAGGGCATCGTCGAGTGGCCCGAGCAGGCCCGCGCGACGCGCACGATCGAGCGAGAGCAGCAGATCATCGGGCTGCTCGACGAGCCCGGCCTCACGGCCGCGGGATTCTTCGACGCGTTCATGCGTCCACCGCTGTTCAGCACCTCGTACGCGACCGGATTCGGCACCCTGTACACGGCGGCGTACCAACCCGCCGGCGGCATCGTCGAGTACCGCTGGCCGTCGTTCCTGTGGCGGCTCGGCTTCGAGGACTTCGTCGAGGACGAGCACGGTGAGGTGCTCGCCGAGGGCTCGGTGGCCTGACTCATGTGGATACGCTCGCTTCGGCTCCTCGCGGGTGGTTGACTCCCCCAGGACCGTCGAGAGAGGGGATCGCGATGCAGGACGCACGCTCGAAGCCGTTCTCGGTGCCGCAGATCGCGGGTGGCATCGGGGCGGCCTTGTTGATCATCGGATCGTTCCTGACCTGGGTCACGGTTTCGATCAACGTCGATAAGTTCGCCGAGCTGCTCGGCATCGACCCAGGGCTGATCTCAGGATCGGGGATCGAAACCACCACGACCGTAGCCGGCACGAGCGGCGATGGGAAGTTCACGCTCTTCTTCGGCGTGATCGCGCTGGTGGGCGTCATCTTGATCGCGGCGGTGCTCACCGCTCGTCGGGCCGGGGCCGTGATGCTCCTCCTCGCGGGCGTCGCGGGCGCCCTCCTGTGCATCTGGGAGGTCACGACCAAGGATGCCCAGATCAACGACGCGCTGAGCCAGTCTGGGGATACGCTCTCCCAGCTAGGGGTGTCGGCCGACGCCTTCAAGGAGGTCTTCTCCGTGGCCTGGGGGATCGGCCTGTGGACCGCTCTCGTCGGCGGTGTGCTTGCGGCGATCGGCGGCATCATGGCGTTGATGAGCTCGTCGTCGGCGACGCCGGCGACGACCGGCGCGATGTCGCCGTCGATGGGGACCGGGTTCGCCGCACCTGCTCCCCCCGCTCCCGCAGCTCCCATGCCGCCGGCCGCGATGCCGCCGGCGGAACCGATGTCGCCCCCGACGGCCGCCGATCCGATGCCGGGGACGCCCCCGGGCGATGAAGGAGGCACGACCACCTAGGCGTGCTGACCACTACGTTCACGATCGACACAGGGGGCCGTCGCATCGTCGACGTCACGGATCGCGTCACGCGGTTCGCGGCCGAGTCGGGAGGCGACGGCCTCCTGCACGTCTTCCTTCCCCACGCCACCGCCGGCGTCGCCCTGATCGAGACCGGCGCGGGGACCGAGGTCGATCTCTAGGAGACCCTTGGGCGGGTCCTTCCCCGGGACGATCGCTATCGCCATCGGCACGGCTCGCTCGGCCACGGCGGCGACCACGTGATGCCGGCCCTGCTATCGCCCAGTCTGGTGCTCCCCGTCGTCGGGGGGGAGGTCCTTCTGGGGACCTGGCAGTCGGTCGTGGTCGTCGACCCGAACAACGAGAACGACACCCGCACCGTGCGGCTGAGCTTCCTCGGGGCTTAGAGGTACTGACCCGGCGTGCGGTCGCGTCCCGTGGCCGAGCGCACAGCCTGCACGTCGCGCTCACGCAGGAGCACGAGGTCCTCCCCATCGAGGTCGACCTCGAGCCCGGACGCCGGAAGGAACAGCACGTGGTCGCCGGGCACCGCCACCCGCACGTCGGGGCCCACGAGCGTGACGTCGGCCCACTGGAGGCGCTTGGGTGCAGGCATCGCGGTCGCCGGGATCAGGAGCCCCCCAGATGATGTTCGTTCCCCGGCGCCCGGAACGCGCACGACGAGCCGGTCGCCGGTAAGCCGGAGCTCCGCAGGATCGCCGGACCTCGCGGCACGAGCCCGACGGGGCCTGGGGGCAGTCTTCTTCGCGGGAGATCTCGAACCGTCGGCAGGGGCCATGTCGGCCAGAGTGTAACGAGCGGCACCGGGTACCATGCGCCCCGTGAAGACCACGAAGCTCCTCTCGCGCGCCGAGGCGATCCTGAAGGCGTCGCCCGCGATCGACCACTGGCAGAAGCACCGTGAGTCGATGGAGGCGGAGGAGCTGCTCCTGCACGTGCTGGGGGACGATCTCGACCTCGAAGGGGAGGTTCCGTCGAAGGCGCGCGAGCGGTTCGAGGCGCTCTTGGCTCGTCGGGCCGGCGGCGAGCCGATCCCCTACATCAAGGGGTACTCGACGTTCCGCGACATCGAGCTCATCGTGAAGCCCGGGGTCTTCGTCCCCCGGGACTCGTCGGAGTGGCTCGCCGAGCAGGCGGTCCGCCGGCTGCGCGGCCGCAAGCGCCCGGTCCTGGTCGATCTGGCCACGGGCGGCGGCACGATCGCGCTCGCCGTGGCCGACGAGGTCCCCAGGGCCGAGGTCTACGGAACGGACGTTGCGGGCGACGCGGTGAAGCTCGCCCGCAGGAACGCGAAGCGCCTCGGGCTCGCCGCCACCTTCGTCAAGGGCGATCTCTTCGAGCCACTGCCGCCGCGCCTGCGGGCGGGGGTGCACGTGATCACCCTGCATCCGCCGTACGTCGCGCGCGGCGAGATGAAGGACCTGCCGGACGAGATCCGCGAATGGGAGCCGGCGCACACGCTCACCGACCGGAGCGTCGACGGGCTCGGGTTGCTGCAGCGGGCTGCCGACGAGGCCCCGGCCTGGCTCGCCCGTAAGGGTTGGCTGCTCGTCGAGGTGAGTCCCGACCGAGCGAAGGCGGTCGCACGCGTGCTGACGAAGGCCGGGTTCCGCGATGTCGAGCGCACGAAGGGCGGGGACCTGAAGGTCACGCGCGTGATCGTGGGCAGGCGACCGGCGTGACGAGCGTGTCGCAGGAGACCGGGGCGTCGGAACCGCGCGTGGCTCCGTACGGCACGTGGCCGTCACCGATCGACGCGTCGATGCTCGCCACCGCCGGGGTCGACCTCATGGAGCCGTGGCTCGAGGACGGCTCCGTCCACTGGCTGGAGGGCCGCCCCGCCGAAGGGGGCCGGCAGGTCGTGGTGCGCGGCGACGCCTGGTCGTCGCCGAGGGACATCACTCCGCAGGGGTTCAACGCACGGACGACGGTGCACGAGTACGGCGGTGGGTCCTACGTCGTCCATCGCGGCACCGTGTACTTCTCGAACTTCGACGATCAACGCCTTTACGCGCATCCCGAGGGTGGCACCCCCGCGCCGATCACGCCCGATTCGGGCGGCCGGCATCGGTACGCCGACGGCAGGGTCACGCCCGACGGTTCCCTCTTGCTGTGTGTACGGGAGCGCCACGAGGACCACGGGGTGGTGAACGAGCTCGTGGCGGTCCCGCTGGCCGGCGGCGATGTGCGCACGATCGTCGACGGGCGCGACTTCTTCTCGGCCCCCAGGATCGCTCCCGACGGATCGAAGCTGGCGTGGCTCTCGTGGAACCTCCCCTGGATGCCGTGGGACGGATGCGAGCTCTGGGTCGGCGACCTCGGGGCCGATGGCGTGGTCTCGAACGCGCGTCGCGTCGCCGGAGCCGACGGTGAGGAAGCCATCGTGCAGCCGGAATGGAGTCCCTCAGGCGGGTTGCATTTCCTGAGCGATCGGTCCGGCTGGTGGAACCTCTATCGCGACGATGACGGCGCGGCGGTGGCCCTGCATCGGGCGGACAAGGAATTCGGGGGTCCGCTCTGGCTCTTCGGTGCCTCGAACTACGCTTTCCTCGGCGACGGCCGGATCGCCTGTCAGTACGCGAGCGAGGGCGTATCCCACCTCGCCGTGCTCGACCCCGCCTCGGGTGAGCTGCTCGACCTCGATCTGCCGTACACGGCCTTCGACTACCCCTGGCTCCAGGCCGAGGGGTCGCAGCTCGTCTTCGTCGGAGGCGCAGCGTCGCTGCCGATGCAGGTGGTCTCGCTGGACTTCGCCTCTCGCGGCGTCGAGGTGCTGCGCGAAAGCTTGGCCCTCGACCTGGACCCGGCGATCGTCTCGACGCCCAGAACGATCGAGTTCCCCACCGAGGGTGGCCTGACCGCCTTCGCGCACTTCTACCCGCCGCATCAGCCCGGGTTCAGGGCGCCCGAAGGGGAGCGCCCTCCGTTGATCGTGATGAGCCACGGGGGCCCCACGGGTGAAGCGACCGCGGAGTTCGACCTACGCAAGCAGTTCTTCACGAGCCGGGGCTTCGGGGTCGTGGACGTCAACTACGGAGGAAGCACGGGGTACGGCCGGGCCTATCGCCAACGGCTGAACGGGAACTGGGGCATCGTCGACACGATGGACTGCATCAACGCGGCCCGATCTCTTGTCGAGGCGGGCGAGGCCGACGGCGAGCGGCTCCTGATCCGCGGAGGCAGCGCCGGCGGCTACACGACGCTCTGCGCGCTGACCTTCCACGACGTCTTCGCTGCCGGCGCGAGCTACTACGGCATCTCCGACCTCGAGCCGTTCGCGACGGGCGATACGCACAAGTTCGAATCCCGGTACGAGCACACCCTGGTGGGACCGTTCCCCGAGTCGATCGATCTCTATCGGGCGCGCTCGCCGATCCACTTCGTGGACCAGATCTCGTGTCCCATGATCCTGTTGCAGGGCGACGAGGACAAGGTGGTCCCGCCTTCGCAATCCGAGGTCATGGTCGAGGCCCTCGCGGCGAAGGGCTTGCCCCACGCCTACCTGCTTTTCGAGGGGGAGCAGCACGGGTTCCGCAAGGCCGAGTCGATCCGTCGCGCCGCGGAAGCGGAGCTGTCGTTCTACGCGCAGATCCTGGGATTCGAGCTCGGCGACCGGGTCGAGCCGGTCGAGATCACGCGCTCCTAGGCCGTCGGTCACCTGCGCGAAGGGCCCAGTGGCCCGCCGGCCCGACGATGGGTCCGTCGAACATGGCAGGACGCCGTCGAAGGGTGGTTGAGCCGTGACGAGTGCGACGAAGGCGAAGACGAAGGTATCGCAGGCATCGAAGTTGGCGCGCCTCGAGATGGACCGCCGCCGCCAGCAACGGAGGGCCGCCGTTGGTGCGCTCGTCGTCCTCACGATCGCGGTCGTGATCGGCGCGGGACTGCTGAGCGGCGGCGAGGAGGGAACCGGCGGCACCGGCCCGGCCGCGTCGGGCGAGGTGACGATCGCTCGAGCCGCCGGACCTCAGCTCCAGGTCGGCGAGACCATCCCAGCCTTCACGGCCCCCACGCTGGGTGGGGGAACCATGACCTGGGACACCTACGTCGGCACCCCCACCGTGCTCGCTATCTGGGCGCCGTGGTGCCCCCACTGTCAGGTCGAGCTGCCACGGCTGTCCGCCGGGGTCGACGCACACCCAGGCATCCAGATGGTTTCGGTCGCGACCGCGATCGGGCAGAACCCGGGGCCCACGCCCGAGGAGTACCTCGCCTCCGAGGGGTTGACCTTCCCGGTCGGGGTCGATGATGCGAATGGAACGATCCTGAGCGGGATGGGCGTGGCGAGCTTCCCGACCACCTACTACGTCGATGGCACGGGGACGGTCGTGGACGTCACCGTGGGCGAGGTACCGCCCGATCAGCTCGGACGGATACTCGACGACCTGGCCCAGGGAGGGCTGTGAGCACCCTGGGAGGCACTGCGATCGAACCGCCGAGACAGGATGCCCGCAACCCGCGTACCCTGCTCCCTGCGTATATCGGAATGGCCGGGCGCAACGCCCGGAGCACCGACGTGTGGAGAGTTGAGAGAGAGGGGGCTTTGCGCATGAAGAACGCGATGCGCTGGATCGCCGTCGTGGCGGTCCTCGGTGTGCTCGCGGCGGCGTGTGGCGGCAACGGCACGTCGAACGAGTCATCGGCGGCGCCGACCGGGACCGACGTCCCGACCGGCGGCACGATCAACATGGCGGCCGTCGGCGACGTGAGTGCCGCGTTCGACCCCGCGAAGGAGTACTACCAGCTGTCCTTCGAGTACTTCCGTTGCTGTTTGGTCCGCAACCTGTACAGCACGAACGGCCAGGAGGTCGCCCAGGGCGGGTCCGAACTACGGCCCGACCTCGCCACCGACATGCCGACCGTCTCCGAGGACGGTCTGACCTGGACGATGACCCTCAAGCAGGGCATCCACTACGCGCCCCCCTTCGAGAACGTCGAGATCACGGCGGGCGACTTCATCCGCGCGATGGAGCGCGAGGCCGATCCGGCCGCGAGTTCCGGCGGTTACAGCTTCTATTACTCGGCGATCGAAGGGTTCGACGACTTCGGGGCCGGGAAGGCCAAGTCGATTTCGGGCATGACCGCGATCGACGACTACACGCTCGAGATCAAGGTGACCGAGCCGACGGGCGACTTGGGCTGGCGCATGGCGATGGCTGCGGCCGCGCCGATCCCGCCGAGCGACGCCGGCCCACTCGGCGCAGCCGAGGGTCACACCAAGGACTACGGCCGTTACCTGGTGGCCTCGGGCCCGTACATGTTCGAGGGCGCCGACAAGATCGACTACTCGGTGCCGGCCAAGGATCAGAAGCCGGCCTCGGGGTACATCCCCGGCCGTTCGATCGTCCTGGTCCGCAACCCCTCGTGGGATCCGGCCACCGACGACCTCCGCGCCGCGTACGCAGATCGCCTCGAGGCCACGATCGGTGGCGACGTGGAGGATCTCTACGCGCAGGTGAGCACCGGCGACCTAGACTACGTCTTGGACGCAGCGCCTCCCGCGAACGTCCTGAAGGACTACAGCACGAACCCGGACCTCCAGAGCCTGTTGTTCATCCACCCGCAGAACGCGGTCAGCTACACCTCGATGAACCTGGGCGTCGCGCCGTTCGACGACGTGCACGTGCGCAAGGCTGTCAACTGGGCCTGGAACAAGGCCGGTGGACGCCAGATCGCGGGCGGTCCTCTGGTGGGCGTGAACGCCGGGCACATCTTCCCCGACGGGCTGCTCAATAACCTGCTGAAGGATTACAACCCGTACTCGACGCCCGATGACTCGGGTGACGTCGAGAAGGCCAAGACCGAGATGGCGCTGTCGAAGTACGACACGAACCAGGACGGCGTCTGCGACGCACCCGAGTGCAGCGGGATCCTCGCGATCACGTCGACGACGCAGCCCGCTCCGAAGATCGCCGCGCTGGTCAAGGAGACACTCGCCGCGATCGGGCTGCAGATCGAGGTCAAGGCGCTCTCGACGACCACGATGTACGCGAAGTGCAACAACCTGCCCGAGGCCGTGCCGATCTGTCTTTCGGTCGGCTGGATCCAGGACTACCCCGACGCCTACACGTTCGGCCCACCGCTGTTCGGTGGCTCGGACTTCGGGGCGCTCTACCCCGGGTGCTGCAACTACAGCGCGGTGGGCGCTACCTCGGGCGAGCTGGCTGAGTGGAACTACTCGGTCACGTCGGTCGCGACCGTCGACGACAAGCTGTCCGCGTGTTCCGCGCTGGCCGTCGGTGACGAGCGCACGCAGTGCTGGGCCGACCTCGACAAGTACCTGATGGAAGAGGTCGTCCCGTGGGTGCCGAGAACGTTCTCGAACTCCACCGAGATCGTGTCCTCGAACATCGTCAACTTCAGCTACGACGAGTTCGGCGGGTTCGCGGCGCTCGATCGCTTCGCGACGACGAACAACGCCTAGGCACGAAGCGAACGCACGGGAGCTCTACGAACGGGGGGCGGGTGGCCGCCCCCCGTTCGGTGCGTGAGGAGCGGTGAACGACAGGACGGTCTCAGCCGCCGATCATCGACATGCTGCGAGCAGGCTGCACGAAGTCGGCGTGGTCGATGCGGTGCCCGGACCACTTGCGCCAGATGTCGCCGCGGATCAAGGCGATCAGCTCCGCGTCGGTGGCACCCGCCCGCATCGGGGCCCGCAGGTCGGTCTCCTCGAGCGAGAAGAGGCACGACCGCACTTGACCCTCGGCCGTGAGCCGGAGGCGGTTGCACGTTTCGCAGAACGGCTCGGTCACCGCTGCGATGACGCCGATCCCGCCCGGCTCGCCGTCGGCGAATCGATACACCGTGGCGGGCTCCGACCCATGGGCGGTCGTCGTGAGCGGATACGCGGCGTCGATCGCTTCGAGGATGCGAGCCGCGGGTACCACCTTCGCGCGCTCCCAGGCGTGCTGGGCGTCCAACGGCATGTACTCGATGAACCGCACCTCGTAGCCCGTAGCGCGGGACCAGCGGGCGAAGTCGACGACCTCGCCGTCGTTCGTGCCGCCGATCACCACGACGTTGATCTTGATCGGCGTGAGTCCGGCGGCCTCGGCCGCCTTCAGGCCGGCCAGCACCTTGTCGAGCGCGTCGCGGCGTGTCATCTCCTTGAACCGGTGCCGGAGCAGTGAGTCGCAGGACACGGTGGCACGGTCGACGCCCGCGGCCGCGAGCGGGGCCGCGAGCGTGTCGAGCAGCACCCCGTTCGTCGTGAGCGAGATGTCGAGATCGGGCCCGACCTCGCGGAACATCTTCACCAAGGTCGGAAGGTCCGCTCGGACGAGCGGCTCGCCCCCCGTGACCTTGATCGACCCGACCCCGAGTTCCACGAAGATCGCCAAGAGCCGCGTGAGCTCTTCGAACGACAGGATCTCGTTCTTCGGCAGCCAGGCCATGCCCTCGGCGGGCATGCAGTAGGTGCAGCGGAAGTTGCAGCGATCGGTCACCGAGATCCTGAGATCGTTCGCGACCCGGCCGAACGTGTCGACGAGCGGGCCCTCGGAGGGCGCCGGTTCAGTGGGTGGTTTCCATGACATCAGACGCCCAGCCTACCTGCCGCGCCGCATTCGCACGAGGGCCGCTTCCCGCGAAGGCGCGTCCCCATGGACCGAGCTGTATCTGGCACGATAGGTCCCATGGACGAACCCGCCGCAGCCGTGGTCACGATCTCCGACGGGGTGACGCACGGGACGCGGGAAGACGCGTCGGGCGACCTCGTCGAGGCGATGCTCGTCGAGTCGGGGTTCGACGTGCGCCGCCGAGTCGTGGTGCCCGACGAACGTCCCGATATCGAAACCACGCTCCAGTCCCTGGCCGCCGGGCATCGATTGATCGTGACGACCGGCGGCACGGGATTCGGTCCTCGTGACGTCACGCCGGAGGCTACGCGCGCGGTGCTCGACCGCGAGGCGCCGGGGCTCGCCGAGCTGATGCGCTCCGTGGGCCGTGCGGCGACGCCGATGGCGGCCCTCTCCCGGGCGGTGGTCGGCAGCAGGGGGTCGACGCTGATCGTGAACCTCCCGGGCTCGCCCTCCGGTGTGCGAGAGTCCCTCGCCGCGATCCTGCCCGTCGTGCCGCACGCGGTGGAGCTGCTCGCCGGCGGCACCGGGGCGCATCCGACGGGTCATGCCCACCGGCACCCGGAGCCCGGGGAACCGCCCTTGGCCGCGCCCGATCCGCGCGGTGACCGTGGCCGGGGGCGCCGGGTCGAGGCCACCGCGGTGAAAGTGACGGGCGAACCACCGTGTCGCGTCGGAGCTCGGATGACGGTCGAGTCGGCCGGTCCGGTTCATGGCACCCTGGGGTGCGCGGAATTCGACGCCGCCGCGGTATCGGCCGCCGCCGAGGTGGATGCCGCCGGCGAGCCGCAAACGCGGGTGCTCACGCATGAGCTCGGGGACATCGAAGTGTTCTTCGAGCCGATCGGCGCGGCTTCGCGGGCGGTGATCGTGTCGGCCACCGAGGTGGCGCGCCTGCTGACGGAGCATCTCCGTGCGCTCGGTTTCGACCCCGAGCTGGTCGAGCCGCGAACCGAGCGGCTGGTGAGAGGGGAGGTTGCCGCCGGGGCGGTCGACGCCGCGGCTCTGACCGGCAACGACGTCGTGGTCCTGACGGATCACGACGCGCCCGGCGTAACCGCGGCCCTCGCCGCGGCACTCGGGACCGACGTCCGATTCATCGGCGTGATGGGCTCCCGGCGTCACGTCGGTCCCTTTGTGGCGGAACTTCGCGCGATGGGGTTCGGTGACGACGACCTGGCGCGGATCCGTTCCCCGCTGGGGCTCGACCTGGGTGGTCGTACGCCCCAGGAGATCGCGCTCTCGATCGCCGCCGGTATCGTCGCCGACACCCATGGGCGCGAGGGCGGGTGGCTCGATCGATGAGCATCCTGCGCGACGCCTCGCGCGAGGGATAGATGACGCGAGTCGCGCCGCCTCGCGGGCGGAGCGCGTTCACCGTCTTCGTCGCGTTCGCCGCATCGATCAGCGCGTTGACGGTGGCCGGCACGCGCCCACCGCCACCCGCGATCGACCCCGCCGGTCTTCCGCCGAACGTGGTCCTGATCGTCAGTGACGACCAGACCTACGACAGCCTTCCCTCCCGGCCGGCATCGATGCCCTGGCTGCAGGCGCAGATCTCCGACAGCGCCGGGAGGTGGCTGTGGTTCCCGAACGCGTTCCTCAGCACACCGCTCTGCTGTCCTTCCCGGGCCACGATCCTTTCCGGCGGATACGCGCACCACACCGGCGTGGAGGGCAACGGCGACGGCGTGCACTTCGATGAGACCGATACCCTCGCGACGCGGCTCGATAACCTCGGCTACGAGACGGCGCTGATCGGCAAGTATCTGAACGAGTACCCCTGGGCACGGGGTCCGTACATCCCCCGCGGATGGGACCGCTGGGTAGGCAAGCGCAACACCGACAAGGGCACGACGTACGAGAGCTACAACCTGATCGATCAGGGCGTGCCGCTCTTCGTGGGCGACTACCCCGACGGCTACGCGACAGACCGGCTCGGTGACTACGCGCTCAACTTCCTGCAGAGCCAGCCGCGCGACCGCCCCTACTTCCTGTATTTCGCGCCGAGCGCACCCCATGCCCCGTGGATCCCGGCTCGTCGCGACCGCGGCAGCTTCGCCGACGCCCCCGTCCCCATGGTTCCCCGCCGGGCGATGAACTCGGTCCAAGGGGCACCCCCGTGGGTACGGAAGCTGCGCCCGATCGACGACGCCGCCGCGGCACAGCTCGTGCGCTGGCGCCGCCGGGAGGCGGAGACCCTTCTCTCGCTGGACGACGTGGTCCGCCGGATCGTGCAGGAGGTGCGCGCCCGCGGGGAGCTCGGCCGGACGGTGTTCATCTTCATGACCGACAATGGGTGGTCGTTCGGCCAGCATCGCTGGGTCGGCAAGCGCTGCGCGTACGACCCCTGCATCAGAACGCCACTCGCGATCAGGTCGCCGTGGGTCGACGCCGCCACGCTGTACCAGCTGGTCTCCAACGTCGATATCGCCCCGACGATCGCCGCGCTCGCCGGGACCACGGCGCCGATCGACGACGGCGTCAGCCTGGCGCCGCTGCTGCGGGGGGAGACGACGCAGGCGACCGCGCTGCCGCGCGACGGGATCCTGATCGAATGGGCGGGCGATGGCGACGTCCCCCCGTGGCAGGGCGTCCGAACCGCCAACTACGCCTACATCGAGACCGAAGGGGGGTCCATCGAGCTCTACGACGTGGGTGGCGCGATCAGCTTCCCGGATCCCTGGGAGCTCCACAACCGGGTCGACGACCCCCGATATTCGCGGATCCGCACCGAGCTGGCGGCGCGGCTCGAGGTGCTGCGTGCAGGAACCGGGCGCGGGTAGACTCCTGCGTCGTGGACCAACGACCCGGATCCATCATCCGACCGGCCTCCCCACGACGACCGACCCGTCAGCAGATCGCGAGACGGCGCGCCTTCGTCGCGATCGTGGTGGTGGTCGTGCTCTTCCTCGTCTGGCAGCTCTGGCCATCGAGCGGGACGGGGATCGACGTGGCCAGCCCGTCGCCGAGCAAGGGCAAGGGAGGCGGTCAGGGCAACGGGAGCGGCAAGCTTGGGTTGATCGTGCCGGGCGAGAATCCGATCGAGCATGTCGTCTTCATCGTCAAGGAGAACCGGACGTTCGATCACTATTTCGGGTCCTATCCCGGCGCCGACGGGGCGACCGTGGGCAAGACCCTGTCGTGCACCGACAACGTGTGTGTGCCCGGCGACGATGTCCCGCTCAAGCCCGCGCCGTACATCCAACCCCACGACATCACACACGGGTTCTCGTCGGGGTTGTACGCGATCAACGGCGGAGCGATGAACGGGTTCAATATCATCGGCGAGGGCCAGGACCTCTCGGGCTACGTGCAGCACTCGCGGAAGACCCTGCCGAACTATTGGGCTTACGCCGACCGCTACGTGCTCGCCGACCGCTTCTTCACCTCGATGTACGGACCGACCTTCCCTGAGCACCTCTACACCGTGGCGGCGCAGTCGAACGGGGTCGTCGACAACAAGACGAATGCCGACACGACCGGCAACTACTGCGACGACCCCCTCGAGTACACGAAACGATTCCCGTTGAGCCAGCTGTCGGGCGACGACGTCGCCCGGATCATGAAGCTCGAAGACGACATCACCGCCGAGATCCCGGACCAGCTGATCCGTATCGCGAACTACTGGGAGAACACCCGGACCTGCTTCAACATCAAGGTGCTTCCCGACAAGCTCGAGGCCGCCGGGATCAGCTGGAAGTACTACGCGAAGCCCGACGTGTGGATGAACGGCCTGCAGTCGATCCGGCACGTCCGCTACGGGCCGATGTGGGACAAGGTCGTCGACCCCGACACGTTCATCTCCGACGTCGGGTCGGGGAACCTCCCCGCGGTTTCCTGGTTGATCCCGCCGGAGGGGTTGAACGAGCATCCCGGTGAGGGCGTGAATGTCTGCTCGGGTGAGAACTGGACCGTCGAGCAGATCAACGCGGTGATGCAGAGCGATGCCTGGGGATCTACGGCGATCGTGCTCGTCTGGGACGACTTCGGGGGCTTCTACGATCACGTCAAGCCGCCGCATTACGACATCATGGGCCTGGGGCCACGCACCCCGGCGCTCATCATCTCGCCATGGGGTCGGCGGGGAGGCAATCCCGACGGCGGCTACATCGACCACACGACGTACGAGTTCTCGTCGGTCCTCAAGTTCATGGAGGACCTGCACGGCCTCAAGCCCCTCACCGAGCGCGACGCCCAGGCGAACCCGCTGCGAGGAGCGTTCGACTTCACGCAGAAGCCTCGGCTCGACCCGTTGATCCTGCAGCCGCGCGACTGTCCGTCGTCGTAGCCGCCGGCTGCCTCAGCTGGCCGCCGGCTCCACCCACGCCACGTCAGGAAGCCCGGCCGCGACTTGCTCGCGCCAGAACGCCTGGCCCTCTTCCGGCAGGGTGTAGATCGGGTCGAAGTACACGTACTCGCGACCGAGGGCCGCGGGGTCGTCGAACTCGATCCCGGTCCGGTAGTTCTTCGTCCAGGTCGAGATGCCCTTGGTGCGGTCGTAGTCCTTCAGCATGTGGACCCAGCGCTTGCCCACGAACGGCACGTCGCAGATCACGCGCGGCGTGGCGAACCCGGGCATGTAGCCGAGCAGCGCGTACTGGAGATCCTGCGCCTCGGCCACCGAGGTGCGCCAGTGCTCGGCGCTCGGGATCATGTCGCACATGTAGAAGTAGTACGGCATGATCTTCGCGTGATCGAGGAGCATGAAGCACAGCTCCAGCAGATCGCCGGCGGACGTATTCACCCCTCGGAGCAGGACCCCTTGGTTGCGGACGTCGCGGAACCCTGAATCGAGCACCATGCGCGCGGCCCGACCCACGAGCGGCGTCACCTGCTGCGCGCAGTTCACGTGCGTGTGAACCGCGATGTCGACGCCACGCTCGACGGCCGTCGCCCCCATGCGGGCGAACGACGCCCTGACGTCGTCCTGCAGGAAGTGCTGCGGGATCCCCATGAGCCCCTTGGTGGCAAGGCGGATGTCGCGGATGTTCTCGATGTCGAGGAGCTTCATCACGAAGTCCTCCAACCGCTTGATCGGGACGTTGGCCATGTCGCCGCCCGAGACGACGACGTCGCGGACCTGCGGGGTCTTCCGCAGGTACTCCAGCATCAGGTCCCACCGCTCGTTCTGCTTGATCTCGAACTTGTACTTGAGCACCTGGAGCGTGTCGTTGCCCACGAGGTCCATCCGCGTGCAGTGCCCGCAGTACTGGGGACACGTGGGGATCAGCTCGGCGAGCACCTTCGTCGGGTAGCGATGCGTGAGGCCTTCGACGGCCCACATGTCGGCTTCGTGCAGCGAGTCGCGGGATGCCATGGGATGGCTCGCCCATTCGGTCTCGCGCTCCGAGAACGCGGGCGCCATGTATCGGCGGACACGGTCGGCTCGCAGGTCGCCTTCCTCCATCGTGTTGATCATCTGGGGCGGGAGCAGCATCGACATCGTCGCGCGCTCCTGCTGGTCCCGCTCGATGTCGGCGAGAAGGTCGTCGGTGAGGAGATCCCCCAGGGTCTCCTTGAACTCCTTGAGGTTCTTCACGGAGTGGGCGCGCTGCCATTGCGCGCTCTCCCACTGCTCCTTCGTCACGTCCCGATAACCGGGAAGGCGGGTCCAATCGGGCTCTTCGTACCCGCGATCGAGCGGGTATCGGAACGGCTGATCCTCGGCCGCGTGCGCGTGCGACGCGCGGTGCGCCGGTCGGTCGGTCGGGGCCGTCGGCAGGGACTCAACGCTCATGGCACACCTCCACGATGGTGATCGGCCGCGCACGGCAGTCGCCTGAGGGCTGGAGCGCACGCGGAGCGGACGTTCAACGGTGAGATCGCATCATACCCGGCGAACGTCCGGTTGAAGCACGAGTTGACCGGATGAGATTCGGGGGCGGGTGGCTAGCGCCGGCCGCGGCCGCGGCCGCCCTGCTGGTTGTTGTCGCGCCGGGGACGGCGCTCGATCCGGACCTCGGGGCCCTGCTTGGGCAGACGCGCACGCATCGGCGCGTGCCCGGTGCGCTCGAACCGCACCATCACGTGGTCGGGGAACCGTTCGCGGTCGGTCTCTCGCCAGCCGGCCGCGATCAGGTGCTTGAGCCGGTTCGCCGCGGTCTTCCGGAGCTTGTCGGTGCCCGGGACCCGGACGTAGAGGCGTTCGTGAGTGATCTCTTTGTAGTCGGCCATCGTCGGAACAGGGTAGCAGGGTCACGAGGGCGCCCGGCGCCGTCGCCGCCCTTCAGGGCCTCGCGAGCAGCGCCGATACCCAGGGCAACATGGAGGTTCCGACTCGCGGTGGTGACGCCGTGCTGGCGGCCGTCGCCTTTGCGACCGAGCAGTTGCTCGGTGACGGCGTCTGGTCCGAGCGGCTCGGGGAGGTGCTCGCGCGCCTCGGCGCCGCTGTGGAGGCAGACCGGCTGTGCTGCTTCCGCAACGTGCGCGATCCCGCCGGCAGGCTGTGGATGGAGCTCTGCGCGGAGTGGAACGCCCCCGGCGTCCCGCAGGTGTTCGAGAACCCCGGGAACCAGTTGCACCCGTACGCCCCGGACTTCAGTCGGTGGATCGAGGTGCTGTCTGGAGGCGAGCCGATCGCCGGTACGGTCGCGGAGCTGCCCGAGTCCGAGCGGGTCGTGCTGGTCCGTGAAGGGGTCAAGTCCGTGATGGCGGTCCCCGTCCACAGTGGGACGGAATGGTGGGGGTTCCTGGCCGTCGACGACTGCCGACACGAGCTTCGGTGGAGCGATGCAGAGATCGAGGCGCTGCGTGCCGTCGCCGACGCGCTGGGCTCCGTGTTCGTGCGTGAGCTCGCCGAACAGACTCGCAGGTTCTCGGAGGAGCAGTTCCGCTCGATGGTCGAGCGGGGCCCGGCGGTCACCTACATCGACGGACCCGACGAGACCGCGTCGACGATCTTCATCAGCTCGCAGGTCGAGGCGTTGCTCGGGTTCACGCCGGAGGAGTGGGTCTCCGACCCTGGCCTGTGGCCGCGCCTGCTCCACCCCGATGACAAAGCTCGTGCGATGGCCGAGAACGAACGGCACAACGGCACCGGCGAGCCCTTCCGGCTCGAGTATCGGATGTTCCACAAGGACGGCCACATCGTGTGGGTGCACGACGAAGCCACGATCGTGCGCGACGATCGAGGCATGCCCCGCTTCTCGCACGGCGTCATGATGGACATCTCCGAACGCAAGCAGTCGGAGGAACAGGTTGCCTTCCTCGCCTACCACGACTCGCTCACCGGGTTGCCGAGTCGCTCGATGTTCGAGGAGCTACTCGAGCTCTCGATCG
This sequence comes from Actinomycetes bacterium, assembly GCA_031364965.1. Classification (GTDB taxonomy): domain Bacteria; phylum Actinomycetota; class UBA4738; order UBA4738; family HRBIN12; genus JAOUEA01. The sequence goes on from JANLXF010000290.1 coordinate 25,083, forward strand.
CACGGGCTCGCCGCCACGAGGCCGCCGTCGCCGTGGTGTGCGTCGATCTCGACGACTTCCGGCTCGTGAACGACTCGCTGGGACACCACCAGGGCGATGCGCTCCTGAAGATGGTCGCCGACCGACTGCGGGAGGCGACGCGGGAGACCGACCTCGTGGCCCGCCGGGGCGGTGACCAGTTCCTGCTGCTGCTCTCGGATCTCGAGCGGGAGGCGTCCGGGACGGTGGAAGCCGGCGCCGTACGGGCCGAAGGCGCGGCGCAGCGTGTGCAGGCGTCGCTCGCGGCGCCGTTCATCGTCGCCGGGACCGAGCTCTACGTCTCCGTCAGCATGGGGATCAGTCTCTTCCCCCAGGACGCCGACGACGCGGCATCGTTGCAGCGCAACGCCGAAGCGGCGATGTACGAGAGCAAGAAGTCGGGCCCGGCCGGCTACGTCGTTTCCTCGCGGGGCACGTTGGACTCGGGGGCGAAACTCCAATTCGTCACTCGCCTCCGCAAGGCGGTGGAGAGCCAGCGGTGGACCCTGCACTACCAGCCGATCGTGGAGCTCGAGACCGGCGCCATGCGCGGCGTCGAAGCCTTGATCAGGTGGGTCGAGCCCGACGGAACCATGGTGCCGCCCAACGAGTTCATCCCGCTCGCGGAGGAGCTCGGGCTGATCGAATTGATCGGCGACTGGGTCGTGCGCGAGCTCGTGTATCAAGCGAAGGCGTGGCGGGAGCTCGACATGGACCTCGAGATCGGATTCAATCTGTCGCCGCGGCAATTCTGGCAGGCCGACCTCGCCCAGCGGATCCTCGGACAGATCAACGCAGGAGGGATCGACCCTTCGACGGTGTTGGTCGAGATCACCGAGACCTCGGCGATGATGGACCCCGATCGCGCGCAGGAGGTGCTGTGGGATCTGCACGAGGGAGGGCTCCGCATCGCGATCGATGACTTCGGAACCGGATACTCCTCGCTCTCACGACTCCGCGAGATGCCCGTCGACATCTTGAAGATCGATCGCTCCTTCGTGAGCGGGGTCGATCAGGACCCGCAGGCCGCGAGCATCGTCTCCGCGTTCCTCGAGCTGTCGCGTGGTCTCGAGATGGAGACCCTCGCCGAGGGGATCGAGACCGAGGGCGAGCTTTCGTTCCTGCGCTCGCGCGGCTGCAAGCTGGGGCAAGGGTTCCTGTTCGCCCGACCGGTCCCGCCCGAGGAAATCATCGCCTATGCGTTCGGGGGTGTGCCGCTGCCGGCCCTCATGCGTGCCGGAACCGGCTGACCAGACGGGAGCTGTCAGCGCGGGTTCGCCCGAACCGCCTCGACGATCGCGTCGGCGTCGATCCCTGCCCACGCTCGGAGCTCCTGCGGCGTGCCCGACCCCGGCATCTCGCGCACGGCGAGCTTGGTCACGCGGCCACTGAGATCGCCGGTCGAGGCGAGCGCGTCCAACACGGCGTCGCCCAGGCCCCCTTCGACGCGATGGTCTTCGACGACCACGAGATGGCCGGTCGCATCGATCGCCTGGCGGAGCGCCTCGGCATCGATCGGTTTGATCGAGTAGGCGTCGATCACGCGCACCCGAGCACCCTCGCCCGCGAGCCGGTCGGCGGCCTCGATGCACTGGACGAGCGTGACGCCTGCGCCCACCAGGGTGGCGACGTCGGCCTCCGAGGACCGCAAGGTTTTGCTGCCGCCGATCGGGAACTCCTCGTCCGGCCCGTAGAAGCAGGGGGTCTTCTCACGTGTCGTCCGAATGTACGAGATGCCGTCCAGGTCGCACATCGCCGTCACGAGCTTGACCGTCGCGTGGCCGTCGGCGGGGTAGAGCACCGTCGAGCCGTTGAGCGCTCGGAAGAACGCGAGGTCCTCGACGGCCATCTGCGACGGTCCGTCCTCGCCGATCGACACGCCGGCGTGCGAGCCGCAGATCCGGAGGTCGGCGCGGCTGATCGCGCCCATCCGGATCGTGTCGGCCGCCCGCGTGAGGAATGCACCGAACGTCGCCGCGAACGCGGTCTTCCCCAGAGCCTGCAAGCCGGTCTGCGCGCCGATCATGCACTGCTCCGCGATGTAGAGCTCGAGGTAGCGTTCCGGCGCGACGGCCCCGAAGTCCTCGGCGTGGGTCGAATTGCCGACCTCGCCGTCGAGCACGACCAGCTCGGGCCGGTGGCCGGCGAGCCACGCGAGGGTCTCGCCGAACGCCTTCCTGGTCGGGATGCCGTCGGGATAGGTCGGCGCAGGGGTCGCTCGGATCTCCCCGGTCTGCACCGGCTTGTACTCATCGTGGCTCGGAGGCGTAACGACGATCGAGCGGATCCCGCCGAGCTCCTCGATCGCCGCTCCCGCGCGCTCGGCCGGGACGGGCTTGCCGTGCCATCCCTCCTCGTTCGCGAGGAACGACACGCCGTGCCCCTTCTCTGTGCGGGCGATGATGAGCGTGGGGCGCTCGTCGGCGACGGCCGCGGTATAGGCGTGGTCGATCGCCGCGACGTCGTGGCCGTCGATCTCGATCGATGACCAGCCGAACGACTCCGCGCGGCGTGCGAACAGGTCGGCCTGCCACTCGTGCATCGTGGGGCCACGCTGGCCCAGGCGGTTCAGGTCGAGGATCGCGGTGAGCGCGCCGACCTGGTGATAGGACGCCGCCTCCATCGCCTCCCATACCGACCCCTCCGCCATCTCGGAGTCGCCGAGCAGCACCCAGACGCGGCCCGGTGCGCCGTCGAGTCGCATGGCGAACGCCATCCCGAGACCCACGGCGAGCCCTTGGCCCAGGGATCCGCTCGCCACGTCGACCCACGGAAGCCCCGGCACCGGCGCGGGGTGGCCCTGGATCGGCGACCCCATCGATCGCAGGGAGAGCAGTTGCTCGTCGTCGATCGCGCCCACCGCCTTCAGGGTGGCGTACAAGGCGGGCGCCGCGTGCCCTTTCGACATCACGAATCGATCGTTGGCGATGTGGTGCGGATCCGCGATGTCGGTGCGCAGGTGGTCTGCGTAGAGCACGGCCATGATATGCGCGCACGACAGGGATGAGGTCGGATGTCCCGACCCAGCTGCGGTCGTGCAGCGGATGCTGTCGACCCCGATCTGGGCGGCGAGGTCGGTCCAGAGCTGGATTCGGTCGTTCATCGTTCTCCCCGTGTCGTGGCTCGGTGACGGCGCTTCAGCCTACCGCCGACGCTGAGCCCCTACCGGGGCGGCCCGCGCCTGCGGTAGCGTCGTCGAGACCATGAACCCAGAGCCGCGTCCCGTGGACCCCCGGAACGCCGGACAGCGGCGCCGGCCGGTGTTCCTGGCCCTCGCCGGTGACAGCGCGTCGGGCAAGAGCACGCTCTCACGGGGCGTCGAGTACATCCTCGGTGTCGAACGCGTGGGCCGGGTCTGCACCGACGACTACCACCGGCACGACCGTGAGCAACGCGCCTCCCTCGGCACCACGCCGCTGTCCCCCGCGGGGAATCGGATGGACCTCCTGGCGGCGCATCTCCGCTCGCTGGCGGACGGCCACGCCGTGACGAAGCCGACGTACCACCACCTCACGGGCACCTTCGGCCCGACGGAGGTCGTCCGATCGAACGAGATCGTGATCGTCGAGGGCCTCCTGTCGCTCGCGGATCGCGCCACCCGCGACTCGGTCGACGTGGGCGTGTATCTCGAACCAGATGAGCGGCTGCGCCGCCGTTGGAAGCTCGAGCGCGACGTCTTCGAGCGCGCCTACTCGCCGAACGAGGTCGTGGCCGAGCTCGCGCGTCGTGAAGTCGACGCTGCCGAACACGTCAGGCCCCAACGCGAGCTCGCGGACATCGTGGTGCGGTTCCATCGACGTCCCGGCGCCGAGGACGACGAGCATCTCTCGGCGAGGCTCACGGTCCGACCCACGCTGCCGTATCCGGGATTGCGCGAGTTAATCGGCTCGCTGCGCGGCAGGGGCCTCGAGCCGATCCGTTGGTCGACCGCGACGGATGGTCGTGGTCCGATGAGCGTGCTCGATATCCAGGGGAACTGCCCGCCCGACCTCGGTGAGGAGATCGAGGATGTCATGTGGTCCTACCTCCGTCCCGACGACCGGATGCAGCGGGAGCGGATCGGGATCGTCCGGCACCCCGAGCACGGAGGGCGCCGCTCCGAGGCGCTCGCGCTCTCGCAGCTCTTGATCGTTGCCTACCTCGTCGGCACGTTCGACGGGGCGTACGACCTGTAGTCTCGATAGACCATGACCTCGAAGCTCCCCTCGTTTCGTGATCTCGGCGTGTCCGATGCCGTCATCGAGGAGCTCGCGGCGCGCGGGATCGAGGCCCCCTTCCCGATCCAGGCCATGGTGATCGAGGACGCGACCGAGGGCCGTGACACGCTCGCGAAGTCCAAGACCGGGTCGGGCAAGACCCTCGGGTTCGCGATCCCGATCGTCGAGCAGCTCGATCCCGACGCGCGGCGACATCCCGAGGCGCTCGTGCTCGTGCCGACGCGCGAGCTCGCCACTCAGGTCAAGGACGACTTCACCGGGATCGCCAAGGCGATGCGGCTGCGCGTGAAGGCCGTGTACGGCGGCACGAACGTGAAGGAACAAGCCAAGGGCGCCGACAAGGCGCACATCCTGATCGCGACGCCGGGTCGTCTCGACGATCTCGTCGACCGCCGCCTCGTGGATCTGGGGGCCGTCCGCATCTTCGTGCTCGACGAAGCCGACCGGATGCTCGACATGGGATTTCAGCCGCAGGTCGACCGGATCGTGCGCCACCTCCCGAAGGACCGACAGACGATGTTCTTCTCGGCGACGCTCGACGGCGCGGTGGGACGGATCGCGCAGGTGTACACCCGCAACCCGGTTCGCCACGAGATCGAGTCCGACGGACAGACGGTGGAGGAAGCCGATCATCGGTTCGTTCCCGTCGATGCGCACGGCAAGCTCGCGATGCTGATCCAGCTCGCCCGATCGGAAGAAAAGACCGGGCTGACGCTCGTCTTCGTCAACACGAAACGGCACGTGGAGACCCTCGCGCGCCAGCTCCGCAACGAGGGCGTCCCGACCGTGACGATGCACGGTGACATGACCCAACAGGCGCGCGAACATGCCCTGCAGCGTTTCGAGGACAAGCACGTTGGGGTGCTGATCGCGACCGACGTCGCCGCACGCGGCCTCGACCTCGACGACATCACGCTCGTCGTGAACTACGACCCCCCGCAGGACGACAAGGGCTACGTGCATCGAGTGGGTCGCACGGCTCGAGCCGGACGGGCGGGGACCAGCGTGACCTTCGTGACCCCCGATCAGCTCGGCGATGTGAGCCGGATGGCCGCCCGGCTCGATCTCCACGAGGAGTTCGAACTGGAAGGGATGAAAGTGTCTCCGCCTCGAACGGTGTTCAGCGGCAGCACGCGCGGGCGCCGCAGCGGGCTGAGCCGGCCGAAGCGGCGACGTTAGGCGGGGCGCTCGCCTTCGACGACGGAGAGCTTGCTGCGTCGATAGAGCGCGAGGATCTCCTCGGGCGGCACGGGCCGCGAGAAGAAGTAGCCCTGGCCGAGCTCGCACCCGCGGTCGGCAAGGAATCGCCACTCCTCCTCGGTTTCGATCCCCTCCGCGAGTGGAGCCATCCCGAGGTTCGAGGCGAGGGTGATCATGGCCGACACCATGCTTCCCGCGTTCTGGTCCAGATCGACTTCCCGCACGAAGCCGCGGTCGATCTTCAAGATGTCGACCGGCATGTCGCGGAGTCGCGAGAGCGAGGAGTAGCCGGTGCCGAAATCGTCGATCGCCAGGCGCAGCCCCCGATCCTTCATCTTGCGAAGGATCTCGACCGTGCGGTCCGGGTCCGTCATCGCCGTCGATTCCGTGATCTCGACCGTGACCCGCGTCGGGTCGAGGCCGGCGATCACGATCGGCGAGACGATCTTGTCGACGAGCTCGGGCAGCCACAGCTGCCGCGGGGACAGGTTGAAGCCCACCTCGAGCGTCAGTCCTTCCGCCCTCCACATCGCGTCCTGGCGGCAGATCTCCTCGAGGACCCAGTCACCGATCGCTTCGATCAGACCCATCTCCTCGGCGAGCGGGATGAACTCCCCGGGTGGCACGAGCCCACCGTTCGGCTCCGGCCAGCGGATCAGGGCTTCCACCCCGTACATCGATCCGGTCGCGAGCTCGATCAGCGGCTGGTAATGCAGCGTCCACTGCTTCTGCTCGACCGCCTTGCGCAGCCGGGTCGAGAGGGAGAGCTGACTCATCGCGTCGGCGTCGGCGGCGGTATGCACGATGTAGCCGCCAGGCGCGGACTTCTTACTCTTGAACATCGCGGCATCAGCGTTCTTCACCAGGTCGACCGCGCCGTCGGCGTCCAAGGGGAAGACGCTGATGCCGAGGCTCGCGGTGAGGTAGAGCTCGGTCCCACCGACCTCGAACGCCTCGTTCAGCGACTCCTGCACGCGCATCGCGACCGATTCGGCGACGATCGTCGCCCCGTCCTGGCCCCCCGGCATCGGCGGGGTCCGGTCGATGTCGGCCAGCAGCAGCAGGAACTCGTCGCCTCCGGGTCGCGACACCAGGTCGGTATCGCGGATCGCGTACCGAAGGCGCTCCGCGAGCTGCACGATCAGATCGTCGCCGGCGTCGTGTCCGAGCGAATCGTTCACGAGTTTGAAATTGTCGAGGTCGACCGAGACGACCGCAACGCCGAGGTCGTTGCGTCGGGCGCGGGCGAGCGAGAGCCCGAGCAGCTCGTCGAACATCGCACGGTTCGGCAGGCCGGTGAGCTTGTCGTGATAGGCGAGGTACGCGATCTGCGCCTCGGCTGCCTTGCGTTCGGTGATGTCGAGCATGACGCCCTGGATCAGGTGCGGGCGTCCATCCGCGTCGGTGAGGACGATCGCGGAGTCGCGGAACCAGACGACGCGCCCGTCCCTGCCGATCAGCCGGTATTCGAATACGAACGGCTCACCCGACGCCCGGCCCCGGAGATACGTCGCCATGGCCTCGTCACGGTCCTCGGGGTGGAGCATGTTCGCCCAGAGATCCGAATCCTCGATGTACTCCTCGGGTGAGACGCCAAGGAGGTCCTGGATCTGGGGGCTCACGTAGCTCGTGGTCATGTGTTCGTCGACGAGATCCACGTAGACGACCGCCGGGATCTGTTCCACCAGCGCGCCGTACCTCGACTGGGTCTCCTGGAGCTCTCGACGGGCGTTCCTCAGGTCGGTGACGTCGAGCATCAGGCCGAGCCAGTACAGGGGGGCGCCTCGATCGTCTGAGATCAAGACGGAGTCCTCGCGGATCCAGCGAAGACGACCGTCTCGATGGAACGCCCGGTATTCGATGCGGAAGGGCTCACCCGTCGCCACCGATCGCTCACTCTCGGCGAGGACACGCTCGAGATCGTCCGCGTGGACGGCTTCCTGCCACACCGCGAAGCGGCTCAGCCATTCGTCGCGCGTGATGCCGAGGAGCTGCTCGATCGTCGGGCTGACATCGACCATCGTGCCCTCGCCGGCGATGCTGTCCAGGTAGATGACCGCCGGGAGACGATCGATCAAGCCTCGGTAGCGGGATTGGAGGTCCCGGTAGAGCGCTTCGAGCGAGAGCCCTGAGGCGTCGCGGTCGGGCGCGGAGAAGCGGCCCGAAGTCGTCAGGGCGTCTGCTATCGAATCTCCGTGCTCGTTCAGCGTCAAGGGTCCGTACCTGACTCTCGGTAGACCCTTGAGTTGTCGGCTGCGAGAGAGCGGTTCTTGAACGCCGGTCAGCCTCGGCGAGATGGTGCGGCCGTCTCCAGGGGACGGCCGTGCCCGACTCGACGGGCTAGCAGCTCGACTCGTCGGGCAGCAACGGGCGGAACACGAGCCCGTATCGCGCGCCGTCGCTCGCCCACGGGGTGAGCTCGTTCGCGGTGGCGGCGAGCGGTCCGAGGGTGTCGGTCCAATCGGGGCCGGTCACGACGCCGCATCGGTAGCCGGCGCCTCCGGGCTCGCCGAAGGAGGTCAGCGGCGTGCCGAGCGGCCACTCGATCTTCGGCTGCGCGAGCTGCTCGTCGCGACGGACGTCCCCGACGTACACCCTCGCTCCGGTGGCTGATTGGTCGGAGGCGGTACCGAGTGAGCCGGAGGGCAGCCAGCTCTGGAGGGACCCGATCTCCTGTACGAACGTCGAGAGTGCCGCCCGCGCGTCGAACTCCTCCTTCGACATCCCCTGGGGACGTTCGCCGTCGAACATCCCGAGGGCATACACGCCGAACGTGTTCGTCGTCCCGTCGGCCGAGATCGTGAACGTGGTGGTGGGTGCGTCCGCCACCATCGTGCTGCCCATGTCGATCATGTCGTGGCGGGTGTCCACGCCGGCGTCGAGCGCGGCCTGGAGGATCGCCTGCATGCCTTCCTCGGAAAGGGATTGCATTTGGAGCGACGGCAGGGCCGGACCGGGGTAGATCTCGATCTGTGCCCCGGGGGTGATCAGCGATCCGTCGCCGAAGAGGCTGAATTCGGGAACCAGGCGGAGCTGGTACTCGGGGGCGGTGAACCCACCGCCCGTCGCGACGCGGAGCACGAGCTCGTTCGCCCCGGTCGGATGTGCGATGGCGCCGGTGCCCGAGCTGGTGGACGAGGCGTCGGCACAGGCGGCCGAGGCGAGGGTGAGAGCCGCGATCGCGGCGACGGCACGGAGCTGCATGGTCGTTCCTCTCTGTCCGGTCGTTTCCGGGTTCGACGCTCCCGATCGCGGGTCGGTTCCCACCTGCGGGCGATGCGTCGGAACCGATACGCTCGCATCGTGACAGCCATGATGCGAGCACTCCGCAAGACCGCCCGCGCCCCGGGCGCGGAGCTGGTGGAGGTTCCGGTGCCGGCTCCCCGGGACGATGAAGTGTTGGTCAAGGTCCACGGTGTATCGATCTGCGGGACCGACCTCCACATCTTCGATTGGAACGAGTGGGCAGAGGGCCGGATCCCGCAGGTGCCCATGACGTTCGGTCATGAGGTCGCCGGTACCGTCGAGGCGGTGGGGGACGAGGTCCACCATCTTCAGCCCGGCACCTTCGTGGCGGCGGAGACCCACATCGCGTGCGGACATTGCTCCACCTGCCAGACGGGCCGGGCACACATCTGCGAGAACCTTCGGATCCTCGGGGTCGACGTCGAAGGGGCCTTCGCCGACTACGTCGTGTTGCCGGCGCAGAACGCCTGGGTCGTCGGTGAGGGGATCGACCCCGATGCCGCGTCCGTGATGGAGCCGTTCGGCAACGCGGTGCACGCCGCCTTCGGCACCGGGGGCGGGGAGGACATCGCCACGAACGCCGTGGCGGTGATCGGCTGCGGGCCGATCGGGATGTTCGCGGTGGCGATCGCCCGATCGCTCGGCGCATGGAAGGTCGTCGCGATCGAGCCGAACGACTACCGGCGCGGGAAGGCTTCCGAGATGGGCGCCGACGTGCTGATCGACCCGACGGAGACTGACCCCGTGCAGGCCGTGCTCGAGCTCACCAAGGGGACCGGCGCCGAGGTCGTCCTGGAGATGAGCGGGAACGCCCGCGCGATCGACCAGGGCACGCGGATGCTCGCACGCGGCGGCCGGATGTCGCTGCTCGGGCTCCCGGACGGGAACGTGACGCTCGATCTGAACGACCAGGTCATCTTCAAGGAGGCCCGGCTCCAGGGCATCACGGGCCGCGAGATGTTCCGCACCTGGCAGCAGACCACCACTCTGCTCTCGACCGGACGGGTCGACGTCGGGCCGGTGATCACGCACCGATTCCCGCTCGAGAAGTACGAGGAGGCCTTCGCGACCACGGCATCGGGCCGGTCGGGCAAGGTCATCATGCTGCCGGGAGGCTGAGATGGGCGCCCTCGACTACCTCAAGGACGAGCTGGCCACGTTGCGAGAGGACGGGCTGCTCCTGCATCCCCGGACTCTTCAGGGGATGACGGGCGCGCGCGCCCGGTTCGACGGGCGCGACGTGATTAACCTCGCCTCGAACAACTACCTGGGGCTCGCCAGCCACCCGCGCATGAACCGGGCGGCGGCCGACGCGGCGCTTCGACTCGGGGCGGGCACCGGCGCCGTCCGCACGATCGCGGGCACCATGGCGCTTCACCACGAGCTGGAAGAGTGGTTCGCCGCGTTCAAGCACGCCGAGTCCGCGTTGATGTTCCAGTCGGGGTTCACGGCGAACGCCGGTACCGTGGCCGCGATCCTGTCGAAAGAGGACGTGATCGTGAGCGATCGGCTGAATCACGCCTCGATCATCGATGGGGCGCGTCTGTCGCGGGCCCAGATCGCGGTGTTCGATCATCGGGACGCCGATCACGCAGACCGGCTGCTCGCCGAGACCGCGGCGCCGGGCCGCCGTCAGGTGCTGATCACGGACGGGGTGTTCTCGATGGACGGCGACATCGCGCCCTTGCCCGATCTCGTGGAGGTCGCCGAGCATCACGGCGCGATCATGATCATCGACGACGCCCACGCGAGCGGGGTCCTGGGCGCCGGTGGCGCCGGCACGGTCGATCACTTCGGGCTGCACGGCCGCGTCGACATCCAAGTAGGGACGCTGTCGAAGGCGATCGGGGTGCTCGGTGGGTTCATCGCGGGGTCGGTGGACCTGACGGAGTGGCTGCAGAACCGCGGCCGCCCCTTCCTGTTCTCGACGAGCGCGCCGCCCGCCGTGGTCGCCGCGTGCCTCGAGGCGCTCGCGATCATCCAGGACGAGCCCGACCGGCTCGCGAGGCTGTGGTCGAACACCGCCTCGCTGAAGGAAGGCCTGCGGGCGCTCGGATTCGACACGGGCGCCAGCGAGACGCCGATCACGCCCGTGATCACCGGAGACGAGGAGGCCACACAGATCTTCGCCCGGCGGCTCTTCGAAGAAGGCGTGTTCTGCCCGGCGATCGTGTTCCCGACCGTGGGCAAAGGCCTGGCCCGTGTCCGCACGATCGTGACCGCGGACCACACTGCGGACGACCTCGCCGAGGCGCTGGCGACCTTCGACCGCGTCGGTCGCGAACTGGCGCTGATCTGAACCGGCTCAGGCGGGCAGGCCGTAGCGCGCCTGGAGCCCGGCGAGCAGCAGATCGAGTCCGAACGCGAACTGCTCGTCGGGGTCGCAGCTGGCCAGGTGGGGAAGCGCGGCAGCCACGCAGGGGAGCTGACCCGCGGCGAGGACATGCGCCATCTGGTCGGGCGAGGGCGTGTCCTTCTCCATCGTGCCGCCGCCGAACATCCGCCCGCTCTCCATCATCACGAACCCCATGATGTAGCCGCCCATCACGTTGAAGACCTGCACGGCCTCGCGCTCGCCGATCCCGGCTCGCCCGATCGTGCGGAGCGCGAACTCCATCGGCATCAGGGCATCGAGGTCGGTCATCGGTTTGTTGCGCTCGGCGAACAGCGCGAGGACGTTCGGGTGGCTCTTCAGCACGCGGCGCCATTCCGATGCGCCGTGACGGGTGGTTGCCACCCAGTCGCCCTCCTCGTCGGGGAACCGGAAGTCGGCCATGACCCGGGCGCAGATGCCGTCGAGGAGGTCTTCCTTGTCGGTGACGTGGTTGTAGAGCGACATCGCCTCCACGCCAACCTCGCGGGCGACCCGTCGCATCGTGACGGCCTCGATCCCGTCGGCGTCCATGATCAGCAGGGCCGCGTCGATCACGCGGTTGCGCGTGAGCCGCTCTCTCGGTCTCGCGGGAGCTTCGGCCTTGGGGGACACCAGTCTCACCGTCCGTTCGGGTTGACAACCTTACGATGTACGTCTATGTTCACGTACATCGTAAGCATACACCGTACATCAACGTGCGCCGGCGTGGTCGGCACAGAGGGGGGGAACCCGGGATGAAGATCAATCCCGAGTCGGTCGCGAGAGCGAGTAGCAGGCATCCGGGCAGGACCGTCGGGATCTGGTTCCTGATCTTGGTGGCGGGCATCGCGTCCCTGGCGACGCTGCTGGGTGGAGCGCTGACGACCGATTTCGACTTCACGAACACGCCCGAGGCCAAGCAGGCCAAGCAGATCCTGGAAGCGCGCCAGCTCGAGGACGACTCGGTGTCCGAGACGTTCATCGTTACCGCAGAGAGCGCCGGCGCCGTGCAGGATCCCGCGTTCGTCGAGACGGTGAACGGTCTGCTCACCGGACTGAAGCAGCTCGGCCCTGATGTCGTGGCCGCGGTGCCGCAGTCCTTCCCCGCGCCCGCCGAGGCGGCGGCCGACCCGCAGCTCGCGGCGCTCGGCCCGATCCCATCGGAGGACGGCAAGGCCGTGCTCTTCTTCATGGTCTACGCCGGCGACATCGACGTGGCCACCGAGCACGTCGCCGAGATCGACGCGTTGCGCGAGCAGGCCTCGGGCGATGGCGTGACGGCGTTCATGCTCGGCCAGGTGAGCTCCTCGGAGGACTTCAAGAAGATCTCCGAGGAAGACCTGCGGTTCGGCGAAGGCATCGGCATCATGGCGGCGATCGTCGTGCTGATCGTGGTGTTCGGCGCGGTCGTGGCCGGGGTCACTCCCATCGTGATGGGGATCTTCGCGATCGTGGTCACGCTGGGGGTCGTCGGCCTGTTCGGTCAGCTCTGGAGCTTCAGCTTCTTCACACCGAACCTGATCTCGATGATGGGCCTGGCAGTCGGCATCGACTACTCGTTGTTCATCGTGTCTCGCTACCGGGAGGAGCGGCAGCGCGGGCGCGAGAAGATGGACGCGATCGCTGCCTCGGGGGCCACCGCGAACCGTGCGGTGTTCTTCAGCGGCCTCACGGTGGTGTTGGCGCTCGCCGGCATGCTGCTCGTTCCCACGACGATCTTCCGCAGCCTGGCCGGGGGCGCGATCATCGTCGTGCTGGTCTCGGTTGCGGCGTCGATGACGCTGCTCCCCGCGATCTTGTCGATACTCGGCGACAAGATCAACGCGGGCAAGATCTTCGGTCGCAACCGCGACACCGAGCACGGTCGTCCGGGAGGGTTCTGGGACCGCGCGTCTCGCGCCGTCATGGCGCACCCGGTCGCATGGCTGGTCGTGGCGGGGACCTTCATGATCGCCCTCTCGCTGCCGTATTGGATCCAGGGGCACCCCGAGGACGACGGCATGGGCATCAAGACCGGGCTGTCGGGGATCAGCACCCTGCCCGACGACGTGCAGTCGAAGATGGCCTATAACGTGCTGCTCGCGGAGTTCCCCAAGTCCGGAGCGCAGGCGAAGGCGCAGATCGTGATCTCGGGGCAGGATGTCGGGACGCCGGGCGCCGCGGGTGCGCCGGGGACGCTCTCGCCCGAGATCCAGCAGGCGGTGGACTCCTTCGAGTCCGCCGTCGCCGATGACCCGAACCTCGGCGCCCCCGGGTCGCCTCAGGTCAGTCAGGACGGGTCCGTCGCGCTGATCGAGATCCCCCTGGCGGGCGCGGCGACCGATTCGCAGAGCGAGGCGGCGATCACCGAGATCACCGCCCTGAGGACCGACTACATCCCGGCGTCCTTCGACGGGGTGGACGCCACGGTCCTGGTCGGCGGGGAGAGCGCGTTCGTCAAGGACTTCTTCGACACGTCCGATCGGTACACGCCGTTGATCATCCTGGTGGTGCTGGGACTGTCGTTCCTGCTGCTGACCGTGGTGTTCCGCTCTCTGGTCGTCCCGGCCAAGGCGATCGTGATGAACCTGCTCTCGGTCGGTGCCGCGTACGGCCTGATCGTGCTGGTCTTCCAGAAGGGCGGCCCCGGGATCGGCGAAGGGATCGCGAACCTCTTCGGGTTCCAACAGGTCGACGCGATCGAGGCGTGGCTCCCGCTCTTCCTGTTCTCGATCCTGTTCGGGCTCTCGATGGACTATCACGTCTTCCTGATCAGCAGGATCCGTGAGGAGTACGACAAGACGCGGGACAACGCCGAGGCCGTGGCCTACGGCCTGCGGACGACCGGCGGGATCATCACCGGCGCGGCGATCATCATGGTCGCGGTCTTCGCCGGCTTCGCCGCCGG
>JANLXF010000007.1:0-6406 GCA_031364965.1 Actinomycetes bacterium
CGCGGCCTCCGGTCTCGCGAGCGCCCAGCGGCCGATCGCCTGTTCGAGGAGCTCGAGTGGTGGCCGGTCGACGAGGTCGTGGCGCGCACCGCGGGTGAGCTCGGTCGCACGATCCGGGCCAGCCATCGAAACGTCGGCCCCGTGGACCTGATCGTGGCGGCGACGGCCAAGCTGCTCGAGCGGCCGCTGGCTACCTCCAACGTCAAGCACTACCCGATGTTCCCGCGCCTGAAGCCACCGTATTGATCATTGACACAGAAACCGTGTTACACGAGAATCGTGTGATGAAGAACATCACCGTCACTCTGGATCAAGAGACCGCCCGATGGACACGGATCGAGGCGGCGCGACGAGAGATGAGCGTCTCCGGATTCCTGCGCGAGTTGCTGCACGAACGGATGATCGGCGACTCGTCCTACGCCGACTCCATGGACCGCTATCTCTCGCGACGGCCGAAGAAGATGGGCGGCGAGCGGCCGACCCGCGAGGACCTCCACGCTCGTGCCGATCTTCGTTGACACCAAAGTCCTCGTCTACGCCCGCGACGCGTCTGACCCACAGAAGCACCGCAAGGCGTTCGCCTGGATGGAGCATCTCTGGGGCACGGGGTCGGGCCGGCTCAGCGTGCAGGTCTTGGAGGAGTACTACGTGACGGTGACCCGCAAGCTGCAGCCCGGCCTTCCCAGGCATGCGGCTCGCAGCGAGATGGAAGATCTGAGCGCCTGGCGTCCGCTTCCGGTCGACGAGCGGGTCCTGGCGGCGGCGTGGGTGGTGGAGGATCGATTCGGTCTCTCGTTCTGGGATGCGCTCATCGTCGGCGCGGCCGGGCTGGCTGGCTGTGAGCACCTGCTGAGCGAGGACCTGCAGCACGGCATGCGCCTTGGAGCCGTGACGGTCGTCGATCCCTTCCAGGTCGAACCCGGGGCGCTCACGTAGACCCGGCCGGGCGTGCCGCCGAGGTGCAGGCCGCCTACGCTCCTCCTTCGTGGCCACCGAGCGCATCGACGATCCCACCGACCCTCGCCTCCGCGACTTCACCGAACTTCGCGACGTGGAACTCCGCACCGCCCGCGAGGCCGACGAAGGCCTCTTCATCGCGGAAGGCGAGAAGACGATCCGGCGCGCGCTGGACGCCGGCTACGAACCCCGTGCGTTCCTGCTGACCGAGGCGTGGCTCACCTCGGTCGAGCCGCTCGCCGGCGACGCGGCCGTCTACGTCGTCCCCGACGACGTGCTCGACGCCACCACGGGCTACCCGGTCCACCGCGGGGCGCTCGCGTCGTTCCACCGGCGGCCGCTGCCCGCGCTCGACGACGTCCTCGCCGGCGCGCGCCGGGTGGCCGTGCTCGAGGACATCCAGGACCACACGAACCTTGGCGCGATCTTCCGGAGCGCGGCGGCGCTCGGGGTCGACGCGGTCCTGCTGACGCCGCGCGCGGCCGACCCGCTGTATCGCCGCGCGATCCGGACGAGCATGGGCGCGGTGTTCTCGATCCCGTGGACGCGGGTCCCGTGGTTCGAGGGACCGGACCTGCTGCGCGACGCCGGGCTCACGCTGCTCGCGCTCACGCCCGACCCGGCGGCGCGGGACCTGCGCGAGGTCGACGCGGCGACCATCGAACGAGCCGCCCTCGCGATCGGGAACGAGGGCGAGGGCTTGAGCGAGCGGTGGCTGCGCGCCGCCGACCTCCGTGTGCGGATCCCGATGCGGGAGGGGATCGATTCGCTGAACGCGGCGGCCGCGGCGGCTGTCGCGTTCTACGCGCTCGCGCCGAGCGCGCCACCCGGCCGGTAGCATCGCGCCAGATGCCCGAGATCGAGATGGTCTTCTTCGACATCGGCGGTGTGATGTACGACGACACCGTCTACGCGCGCTCGTGGGTGCGGGCGCTCCGCGAGATGGGCGCCGAGTTCACCGACGAGGAGTTCGCGCAGGAGTACGCGGCCGCGCGCGCGGCCCAGACCGAGTCGTTCCGCCGCCGGCTGACGCGCCGCTTCCTGGGCGAGGACCAGGACCTCGAGCCCGTCGAGGCGCGCGCCTCGAAGTACTGGGCGTATCCCGCCACCGCGCTCTATCCCGACGCGATCCCCTGCCTCGAGGCGATCGAGGGGACGTACCGGCTCGGGATCATCGCGAACCAGCCGACCTCGGTGCGCGCGGCGATGGATCGCGACGGCCTCTCGAGGTTCTTCGAGGTCTGGGGCGTCAGCGACGACCTCGGCCTGCACAAGCCCGATCCGAAGCTCTTCTCCCAGGTCCTGTACACGGCGGGCGTGTCACCCGCGCGGGCGGTGATGCTGGGGGACCGGCTCGACTACGACATCCGTCCGGCCAAGCAGACCGGGATGCGCGCGGTCTGGGTCCTGCGCGGCGAGGCGCCCGACGCCCCGACGCCCGAGCAGCTCGCCGAGCCCGATGCGTGGGTGAAGACGTTGGCCGAGGTTCCCGGCATGCTTGAGCGATGGGCATCGACGCCAAGCGCATCCTGATCGTCGGCGGGGGCTTCGCCGGCATGTACGCGGCGCTCCACATGAAGGAGCTCGCGAAGGCCGGTCACCGCGTGACCCTCGTCTCCGCCGACAACTTCATGCAGTACCAGCCGTTCCTCCCGGAAGTCGCCTCGGGCACGATCGACCCTCGGGCGGTGGTCGTGCCGCTGCGGCCCGTGCTGAAGCACGCCACGGTCGTGGTGGGCGAGGTCACCCGCGTCGATCTCGAACAGCGCCTCGTGCACGCCACGATCCCCGACGGCCTCGACGTCGAGCTCGGGTACGACGTCCTGGTCGTGACGGCCGGCTCGTGGTCGCGAGTGCTGCCGGTGCCGGGCCTCGCCGAGCACGGCGTGGGGTTCAAGACCGTGCAGGAGGCGATCTACCTGCGCAACCACGTGCTCTCGCGGCTCGACGTGGCGGCGGAGACCGCCGATCCCTACCGACGACGGGCCGCGCTGACGTTCGTCTTCGTGGGCGCGGGCTACGCCGGGGTCGAGGCGCTCGGCGAGCTCGAGGACCTCGCGCGCGACGCGCTGCGGAACTACCCCGGGATCGAGCCCAAGGAGATGCGGTGGGTGCTCGTGGAAGCGGGGCCGCAGATCCTCCCCGAGCTATCGGCGGACCTCGCCGCCTACGCGCAGCGGCTCCTGGAGGCGCGCCGGATCGACGTCCGGTTGCGCACGCGGCTCGACGCGGCGACGGGCGGCGTCATGGCGCTCTCCGACGGCTCGACCTTCCCCGCGGGCACGCTCGTGTGGACGGCCGGCGTGAGGCCCGCTCCGCTCGCGCGCGCCAGCGGCCTGCCGCTGGACGCGAGCGGCCGGATCCGGGTGGACCCGGCGCTCCGCGTCGAAGGGGTGCCCGACGTGTGGGCCGCCGGGGACATCGCGGCCGTGCCCGACTTGACCACCGGGGGGTTCTCACCCCCCACCGCGCAGCACGCGATGCGGCAGGGCAAACGCCTGGGCGACAACGTCACCGCCACGCTGACGGGGGGCACCGTCCGGCCCTTCGTGTGGAAGAACGTGGGCGGCGTATGCTCGCTCGGGCGCTACAAGGGGGTCGCGAACGTGATGGGCGTGAAGGTGAAGGGCTTCGCGGGATGGGTGCTGCACCGCTCGTACCACCTGTTCGCGATGCCCACGATCGGACGGCGCGTGCGCATCGCGCTCGACTGGACGATCGCCCTGTTGTTCCCGCGCGACATCACGCAGCTCGGCGGCTTCGAACACCCGCGCGAGCCGTTCGAGCGCGCCGCAAAAGGGGAGCGGAGCGATCGGTCAAGTGGTGCGTGACAGGGTCGTCAGCCCGCCTCCCGCCTGGCCGAGTCTCCAGGCTCCTGGGACGGGTCCCCCAGCACACGCATCCGGGCCCAGCGTGCAAGGTCGAGCCCTGCTTGGATCGCGCCTGCGATCACCCGGTCGTCCCCGAGCAACGCATCCAAGGCCGCGCCCTCGACCACGGAGATGCGGGATGCGCGGATGGCGGTCACGGTGATCGGGGAGGGTTCATCGAGCGATCCGAACCACGTTCCCGGGCCGTACTCGGCGACGATCTGCTCGCCGCCGGGCACCTCGACCGTTGCCCACAGCTCGCCGGCGTGCACCACGCACAGGAGATCCCTGTCCGCACCCTCGTCGAGCACTTGCTCGTACGCGTGGACGGGTCGCTCGATGCCGGTCCCCCGCAGCAGGCGTGTGATGGCGAAGTCCAACGGTCTCATGGGCATGTGATGTGGAGGTCGCGAACGGTCGCGCATGTCGTCGGCGGCCGAAAGGGAGGCGGGACCCTCCGAGATCCGGGCCATCCCCCGCCCGTCGATCCGGGCTCCGCCTGCCCACGGGCTACCCCGGAGCGCTCGGGATGAAACGTCGTCCCGAGGATCGTGGTGGGGTTACGCGCCCTTGCGGCGCTGCCTCTGGAGGTCGCTGGCGGCCTGCAGGGCCTTGTGGCTCGTCGAGATGTCGGGCAGCTCGTGGCCGCTCGCGAGCTCCTCGGCCGCCCACTTCGTGAGGTCGCGGATCGACACGATGCCCACCACGCGTCCGCGGTCCACGACCGGCAGGTGCCGGATGTTGCGGGACACCATGTGCTCGGCCGCCTGCGCGATGTCGATCTTGGAGGTGATCGTCTCGAGGTCGCGCCGGGTCATCCCGTGCGCGACCTTCACGCTGTGCGGGTCGCCGCCGGCCGCCACCAGGTTCACGATGTCGCGCTCGGTCAGGATCCCCGCGAGCTTCTTGCCCTCGAGCACGACGACCGAGGAGATCCCGTGCGTGCGCATGAGCTTGGCGACGTCGGCGAACGTATCGCCGGCGTCGGCCGAGATCACGTCGGTGTGCATGATGTCTGCGACCTGCATCGAAACGAGCCTCCTTGGTGGGCGTGTCGGTGGGGGTGGCTAGCCTATCGCAGCACCCGGCCGCGGCGTGTGGCGCCGGTGCTCCGGGTCTAGTCTTGTACAGGAACGTACAGTACTGTACGATTCAGAGATGACGACGATGACGGCAACCGACGCGAGGGCGTCCCTGCCCGGGCTGCTCGACCGGGTGCAGGCTGGGGAAGAGGTGACGATCACGCGGCACGGTCGCGCGGTCGCGGTGCTCGTCCGGCCGGACGCGCTCAGGGCTCGTCGGGCAGAGCGGGCGCTCGAGGTGGCGGCGGCGCTCCAACGCAGCCTCGCCGAGGCGCGAGGACGCCCGCTCTCGACCGCGGGCGGGGTCAGCGAGGCGCGCGCCGAGGAACTGATCGCCGACGTCCGAGTCGGACGCGAAGGCCGCTAGCCGCGCATGGACGCCTTCGACGCGGACGCGCTGATCTACGCGGCTGTCCCGGGCCATCCGCTCGGCCGACGCGTGCGCGCCCTGTTCCCCGAGCGCACGGGCGACGCCGCCGGCGTACCGGCCGGCGTCGGCTCCGTGCTGCTCGTCCCGGAGATGCTGACGAAGCCCACCCGCAGCGGGGCATCCGGCGAGGTCGCCGCGCTGACCGGCTTGCTGGGCGAGCTCGAGCTGGTGCCCGTCGACGAGGCGAACGCGGCGTTGGCCGTCGCCCTCGGCGCCGCGTACGGGCTCCGCACCGCCGATGCGATCCACCTCGCCGCCGCGGTGGGGGTGGGCGCCGATCGGTTCATCACGAACAACGAGCGGGACTTCCCGCGCTCGATCGCCGAGGTCGACGTCACTTACCCGGCGGACCTTCCCGACCCGGCGCGCTGAGTCTGTTTCACTTGAGGTATTACCGTCTTTCTGTCAAGATGGCGTTATGGCGACCCGACGGAAGACAACCGTGTACCTCGATGAGGAGCTCCTGCGCGGAGCGAAGGTCATGGCCGCGCGCACCGATCGCAAGGACTACGAGGTGCTCGAGGCAGCCCTGCGCCAGTACCTCGGCGTCGACGTGCTCGAGCGGGTCTGGGCGCGAGGCGACCTCACGGAAGAGGAAGGGCTGAAGGTCGCCTACGAGGAGCTCGAGGCGATGCGGCGCGACCGCGGCGACCGTCCGGCGTGATCCGGGCGGTCGTCGACCCCGGCGTGCTGATCGCCGGGCTGATCACGCCCGGCGGCGTGCCCGCGGCCGTCATCCGGACGTGGACGCGAGGAGCCTTCGAGCTGGTCGTTTCGCCCGGGTTGCTCGATGAGCTCACCGCGACGCTCCTGCGGCCGACGTTCCGGCGATGGGCGAGTGAGAGCGACGTCGTGGCCTTCGTCGAAGTGCTGCGGCTCGCCGCCGTGATGGTCGAGGATCCCTCGGTGGTCGAACCCGTCTCCCGCGACGCGAACGACGACTACCTCGTCGCGCTCGCCCGGACGGCCGGGGCGCAGGTGCTGGTCTCGAGCGACGGCGACCTCACCTCGATCGAAGGCAACGACCCGCCGATCGTGACGCCGCGCCGGTTCCTCACGACGATCGA
>JANLXF010000038.1:0-9757 GCA_031364965.1 Actinomycetes bacterium
GCCTCGCCGACGAGGTCCGCGAACCGGGCGCCCCCCACGCGGCCACGGCGCCGTCGGGCGACACGATCGCCCTCGTGGCCGCCGACGCCGAGGGCTTCGCCGTCTCGTTGATCCAGAGCCTCTTCGACGGGTTCGGCTCCGGCATCCTCGAGCCGTCGACGGGGATCGTCGCGCACGACCGGGGCGGCTGCTTCACCCTTGCGCCCGGTCATCCGAACGAGCTGCGTGGGGGCGCGCGACCGGCCCACACGCTGATGCCCGCGCTCGTGCACCGGGACGGACGACTGGTGGCCGCCGCCGGCACGATGGGCGGCTACGCGCAGCCGCAGATCAACGCGATGACCTTGATCCGTTCGTTCGACCTCGGCATGTCGCCGGGCGTCGCGGTCGCGGAGCCTCGCTGGCTCGTCGACGGGATGGATCCGTCGACCGATCGCCTGGTCGTGACCGCCGAGGACCGCGTGCCATCGTCCACGACCGACGTGCTGTCCCGAGACGGGTTCAGCGTCGAGACCGTCCCGGCACCCAGCGGGTCGGTGGGGCATGCCCACCTGATCCGCGTGTCCGAGGGCGGCCTGGAGGCCGGGAGCGACCCTCGATCCGACGGCGCCGCGCTGGCCGGCTGACCCTCCGCGAGCCCGCACCGCGAGACGGCGGCATCGAGCTCGCTTTCACCCGACCGGGACGGACTCCTCATCGGACGCCAGCCATGCGTAGGCCTCTTCCTCCTGGGCGAAATGCAGCCGCAGGATCGCGTGCAGGCCGTAGAGCACGCGCCGCAGGTCCATCAGGTCGTCGGGGTCGGGGCCTTCGGGCGCAAGCTCGTCCAGCAGCGTCTGGAACACCCGCGCCAGGTGATCGATCTCGATGTGGGCCCGCGCCATGCTCGCCATCGGATCCTCGCCGCCCATCAGCTTCGCGACGATCGGGTACACCGCTGCCTCTTCCTCGGTCTCGTGTTGGGGCAGCCGCTCTACGATGAACCACCGCACGGCCTCGAGCTGGGTCCGGGTCTCCTCCGGCGTCATCGTCCCGAGGCGGTCGGCCGCGCTCCTGATCCGCTGCAGCTCGGGACCGAACTCCCGATGCTCGGCGCGGAACCGCTCCGCGACGTCGGTGGCCGGATGCCGCTTCGCGCCCCTGCGCCCGCCGCCCAGCGCCCGGAGCGCGTTCAGGATCGAGGCCACGTCGATGAACTCCTGCACGATCGCCCCGCCGATCGGTCCGATGATCCCGAACGCCCCGAAGAACATGAACACGAACGCGAGCCCCATCCCCATCACGACGCTCTGCACCGCGATCGTGCGAGAGCGCTTCGCGATCGTGATCGCGTCGACGAGCCGGTCGAGGCGGTCCACCACGAGCACGACGTCGGCGGCTTCGGACGATGCCGTAGCGCCGCGAGCCCCCATCGCCACGCCGACATCGGCGGCCGCCAGGGCGGGCGCGTCGTTCAGTCCGTCGCCGACCATGATGATGACGCCGCCCTCGCCGCGTTCGATCTCGACGGCCTCGACCTTCTCGCCCGGAGCACGCTCTGAGAGGATCCGGTCGACCCCAAGTGCCGCCCCCACGGACTCGGCCACGTCGGGATGGTCGCCCGTCACCATCACGACACGGCGGATCCCCGCACGCCGGAGCGACCGGATCACGCGCGGCGTGTCCGGCCGGATCGGATCGTCGATCACGAGTGCGCCCGCGACCTCACCGTCGACCGCCACGAACACGCACGAGGAACCGTCGAGCATCGTGCGGCGACGCACGTCGCGAGCGCGCGGCGGGAGCGGTCCGCCGCCCGTCGCGAACGACGCTTTGCCGAGCGCGACGCGGTGCTCGCCTACGTTGCCCTCGATCCCCGCGCCGTGCTTCTCCGTCACGCCCTCGGGGAACGTGAGGTCGAGCGTCCGCTCGCGTGCCGCGCGGACGATGGCGCCGGCCAGGACATGCGGCGAGACCTGGTCCAGGGACGCCGCGAGGTGGAGCAGACGCTCGGGCGGGACCGCGCCGAACGTCTCGACGTCGGCGACCTGAGGGATCCCCGAGGTGAGCGTGCCGGTCTTGTCGAACAGCAGGACCGTGCCGCGCGCGAGGGTCTCCAGCGCGCCGCCGCCTTTGACGATGATGCCGCGCTTAGCCGAGCGCGAGATGCCGGCCACGATCGCGATCGGCACCGCGAGGATCAGCGGACACGGCGTGGCCACCATCACCACCGACAGGAACCTGATCGGATCGCCGGTGACGGCCCATGCGCCGCCCGCGATCACGAGGGTCACGGGGATGAACACCGCGGCGTAGCGATCGGCGAGCCGCACGGCCGGCGCCTTCTCTTCCTGCGCCGCCCTCACCAGCCGCACGATGCCCGCGTAGGTGCTCTCCTCCGCGCTCGCCGTCGCACGCAGGTCGAACGCGGCGCCGGCGTTCAGGGCGCCCGACCGCACGAGGTCGCCCTGCGGGCGCTCGACCGGACGGGACTCGCCCGTGAGCGCCGACTCGTCGAGCACGCCGTCGCTCGCCATGATGCCGTCGACGGGGACCACCTCGCCCGACTTGACGAACAACCGGTCGCCCGGGATCACGTCTTCGATCGGGCGCGTGGTCAGGTCACCGTCTTCGTACCTCGTGACCGTCCGCGGAGCGCGCGCGAGCAGCGACGACAGCTCCTTGTGGGCCTGACGGTCCGCGTAGGACTCCAGCGCCTCGCCGCTAGCGAGCATCAGGGCGATCACGGCGCCGGCGAGGTACTCGCCGAGCAGGAGCGCCGCCACCATCGCGATCAAGGCGATCAGGTCCACGCCGGGCTCGCGCCGGAGCAGCCCGCCGAGCACGTCCTTGGCCATCGGGATCACCCCGATCGCGGTCGTGACCGCCCACGCCACGTTGGCCGCGTCGGGCTCGCCCGCCGCGTACAGCGCCGCGCCGGCCACGATCCCGACCACCGCGCTGGCGAGCCAGAGGTGCGTCAGGTCATAACCCCCCCGCGACGGCTCGGTCACGACTGCCGCCTCAGCACGGCGGCGAGATGGCGGGTCATGGGGGTCGTGTCGGTCGTCATGTCGATCTCGTAGACGAGCGTCGGGCCGTCGACCCGATAGCGCCGAACGAGTCCCGTGACGGCCATCCCGGTGGAGGTGCGTCCGACGCCGCCGTCGACCGTCGAGAGGTCGAAGGCCGTCCCCTCGAGCGTCCCCTCACAGATCTCCGTGAGCCCCAACGGATGGGCGAGCGTCAGCTCCAATCCGCTCTGCCCTGCCGGTCGCAGGAACCCTCGCTCCAGGTGCACGGCCGCTCCGTCCTCGAGCTGCCAGCTGCGCTGGGTATACACGAGGTAGGCGTCTCCGACGTGCTCGAACGAGAGCTCCTCTCCGTAGCTGAACCCGTCGATCGTCGGGTACTCACCCATGCCCTCGCCGTGCCACGTTCCCAGGAGGAACGCGAACTGCGCGATGTCGGGATGGAGGTCCGGCGGAGCCGCTGCCATGCAGCGACGCTACCATCCGTCCACTCAGACCTCCGGGTCGTGGTCCATGCGTCGGGCGACGAGTCGCTGCAGGTCCAGCAACGGGTCGCCGGTGCTCTCCTCGACGGCGAGGGTCCTCGGCACGGGCCCGAGCAGCTGCCCCGCGTCCTCGAGCCCGCGCAGCACGTCGTTGAGCTCGGTCTCGAGCCGGGCCAGGCGGGCCGCGATCTCGGCGACCCGGTCGTCCCCGCGCCGGTGCATCGGGATCACCGAGGCGCCTTCGGACTCCTCGACCACCGTCAGATCGTCGTGCGTGACCCAGACCGTGTCGCTCACGAGGTCGACATGCATCGTGGGGATGGCGTCGGGCGGGGTCGGTGCCTCGGCACGACGCGGGAGGGTCTGCACACGCGGGGGCTCGACGGCGGCGGGTTGCTCGCCCCGCAGCTGGGCCTGCAGGCCGGTCAGATCGTCCATCACCGCTTCGAACTCACGTTCGTTCACCGATACCTCCCCGATGGGTCCCCTCCCGTGGGGATCCGATCTCCGGACGCTACGTCTCGACGCGCGCCCCGTATATCGGTCTTCCGGTACCTTTTCCGGCGTGGCCACACTCGCCAGGATCAACGTCACCCCCGTCAAGGGCACGGCCCTCCTGCATCCGCAGAAGGTCGAGCTGACCTCGATCGGGATCCCCGAGAACCGCCGGTACTGGCTCGTGGACGACCGCGGGAAGCTGTTCAGTGGTTCGAGCCACGGCCCGCTCGTGGCGGTGCGCGCCGAAACCGATGGCGAGCGGCTCCGGGTCGGGTTCCCCGGCGGTCTCCAGATCGAGGGTGACGGGACCGCGGTGGGCGAGCCGGTCGTGACGGATTTCTATGGGCGGAGCGTGCGCGGTCACGTGGTCGAGGGACCGTTCGGGGATGCGTGGAGCGCCTTCGCCGGGGCTCCGGTCCGCCTCGTGCGGGGAGATCACGACGGCGACGGCCCGGACGAGATGCCCCTGACGGTCGTGTCGTACGCCTCGGTGGACGCGCTCGCATCGGGCGGTGGCCACGCGGGAGCCCTCGACCCCTTGCGCTTCCGGATCAACCTGGAGCTCGAGGACTGTGCTCCCTACGAGGAAGACTCGTGGGACGGCCTGCGCGTCCGGATCGGCGATGCGGTGGTGCGGATCCAGGGGCAGGTCCCGCGGTGCGTCGTGACCACTCAGGACCCCGCCACCGGCCGCAAGGACTGGGACACCCTCAAGCAGATCGCGGTACAGCGAGACCAGATCCCCGGTGGTAGCCTCCCCTTCGGGGTGTACGCGGTCGTCGAGACCCCGGGTGCGATCGAGGTCGGGGCGACCGTCGAGCCCCTGGCCTGATCCTCAAGGCATCCCCCGATCGGCCGATGACCTAGGTATCGTGAGGTCCATCGACAGGTCTATGGACATCTTCGAACACGGTGTTGACACGGATGCCTACCGGGTCTTCTTCCGGGAGTCACCGCGGCCGATGTACGTGTTCGACCCTAGGTCGTACGCGATCTTGGACGTGAACGACGAGGCCGTGGAGCTCTACGGCTACACGCGCGACGAGCTGCTCGGCATGACGACCCTGGATCTTCGCCCCCCTGCGGAAGTCCCGAGGCTGCTGGAATACCTGCAGCGGGGGGACCTCGAGCCCGAGGTCTGGCGCCACCTCCGCAGCGATGGATCCGCGATCGACCTCGAAGCCGCCTGGTCGCGCTTCCCCTACCAGGGGAACGAGGCCCGCCTCGTGGTCTTCACCGACGTCTCCCGGCGAGAGCAAGCCTTCCGCGAGCTCGAGGCGAGCGAGGACCGCTTCCGCACGGCGATCGATACGGTGCTCGGAGGCTTCATGACGCTCACCGTCGTGCGTGACGACGATGGGAGGATCGTCGACTTCATGTTCGACTACGTGAACCACAACGTCACGACGTTCCTGCGGCGTCCTGCGTCGGAGATCGTCGGACGGACGCTCGAGATGATCCCGGAGTGCCGGGTCCGGCCGTTCCGCGACCGGCTGATCAAGGTGGTCGAGGACGGGGTGCCGTTCCACGAGGCTGCCGCCACGACGACGCAACGGGGGTTGGACGGCGAGGTCGTCACGCGCGCGTTCGACGTCAGCGCCGCCAAGTTCGAGGGCGGTGTGGTCGTGAACTTCCGCGACGTCAGTGAAGCGGCGGCGGCGGCAGAAGCACTGCGAGAGAGCGAGGAGCTCTTCCGCACCGTCGTCGAAGCCTCGCCGCTGGGCATCGTCCTCGTGGCTCCCGATCTTCGCGTGCTCGAAGCGAACCCGGCTTTCTGCCGGCTGCTCGGCTACGAAGCGACTGTGCTGCAGACCATGACGTTCCCCGAGTTCACCCACCCCGAGGACGTCGACATCGACGTCGATCTGGCCACGCAGCTGTTCGCCGGGGAGATCACGCACTATGCGCTCGAGAAGCGGTACGTGACGGCCTCGGGCGACCTCGCGTGGGTCAAGCTCACGGCCGCGGCGATGTTCGACGAGCACCACCGGGGGCTCGCCGCGATCGGCATCGTAGAAGACATCACCCAGGCGAAGTCCGGCGAGGAACGCCTCCGAGAGGAAGCGACGGAGGCGGGGCGCCGGCTCGCGCTCCTGACCCCGCGCGAGCGTGAGGTGCTGGACGCAGCGCTGGAGGGGCTCACCGCGAGGCAGATCGCCGATCGGTTCACCGTGAGCGCCCGAACCACCGAGTCGCACCTCGCGTCGGTCTATCGCAAGCTCGGCGTGGGGAGCCGCGACGCGGCCTTGCGCGAGTACGCGCAGATGCTCGACGCACTCGGTTCCGCTACCGCGATACCGGTACGACCCCCTGCTCCGTAAGTTACGGACGTAAGTCCCGTAGCGCAGATGGTCAAGTTGAGGCCGGTTCATCCCGACACCTCCAAAAGTCGTAGCAGCAGGACTTGACGAGGACGCGGCCCCCGAAAGCCCGCGTCCAAGGAGGCAATCGGATGAAGGGCAAGATCACCAAACGGATCACTGTCGGTTCGATCGTTCTCGGCATCGCGCTCGCGTCGAGCGTGGCGTTCGCCGCGTGGACCGCGACCGGCTCGGGCTCGGGCTACACGAAGGCCACCACCGCCTCGACGCTGACCACGATCGACGTCTCGGCGACCACGACCGCCCAGCTCTACCCCGGCGGCACGAGCGACGTGAAGCTCCGCATCTCCAACCCCAACCCCTACCCGGTCACGGTGACTAGCGTGGTGGGCGCGGGCGTGATCACGTCCGACAAGGGCGCCGGATGCGACGCCTCGACCGGCGTGACCTACACGGACCAGACCGGTCAGTCGATCGCGGTCGCCGCAGGCGGCACGACCAACGTGACCTTCACCGGCGCGGCGGCGATGACCAACGCGTCGGCCAACAGCTGCCAGGGCGCAGTGTTCACGATCCCGGTGACCCTCTCGGGTGCGAGCAACGCCTAACCACCACGATCGGCACGCACGAGAGGGCGGAGGACACTCCGCCCTCTCGGCGCGTCAGTAGGTGAGACCATTGCCGACGATCACGAGGACGCTGATGGGAGCCGCGAAGCTCACGATCATCCTGGTGATGCTCGCGTCACTCGCTCAGGCCGCGGAGTACGTCGTGCCGCGTCTCGACGACGCACCCGCCCCCGGGGCGGTCTCGAACCGGGCCTCGGTCTTCCGGGTCACCGGACACGTCAAGGGGCTCTTCCCGGGCCGGCAGCGAACGATGCGCGCCATCGTCGCGAACCCGAACGGATTCCCGATCGTGGTCACGCGGGTGCGCGCGACGGTCAGCTCGGAGGACCCCGGCTGCGCCGCCAAGAACGTGAAGGTGACGCCCTGGCGCGGGAGCGCGCGCATCGCCGCCCACGCGCACCGGCGGTTCAAGCTCGTCGTGCGCATGATGCGGCGAACCCCCGACGCCTGTCAGGGTGAACGCTTCTGGCTCCGGTTCGGGGGGGCGGCGGTCCGGCCGTGAAGCGCCGGGTCCACCTCGCCGTGGCCCTTGCCGTGACGGTCCTCGTGGCCGCCGGCCCCGGGGTCGCGGTCGCCGCATGGGTGGGGGCCGGCTCCGGCTCGGCGTGGACGAGGGCCGCGTCCGCGCCGACGGGCTCGGCGCCGAGCGGGTCCGTGACCGGACGCAACGTCACGGTGTCATGGACGGCGGCGCGGTTCCCCGACAGCACCGCGGTCAACGGCTACACCGTGCGGCGCTTCGGGACCGGCCACGTCGCGCAGGCCGTCGGCGCGTCCTGCAGCGGCACGATCAACGCACTCACGTGCACCGAGGCCGCCGTCCCCCCGGGAAGCTGGACCTATGCCGTGACACCGAAGCAAGCGCTGTGGACGGGCCCCGAGAGCGCCGACAGTGCCTCGATCACGGTCGGATCGCCATCGCTGACACTCGCGCCGGCCGCCCTGACCACTCTGCCCACCACGCTCACCGGGACCGTTGCCAACTTCATCACGGGCGAGACGATCACGTTCCGGCTCGACAACCCCTCGACCGGCACCGTGCTCTCTGGCTCGGTGACGTCGAGTCCGATCCCCACGAGCGGCGGATCCGCCGTGTCCGTGACCGTGCCCGTGCTGACGACCGCCGGCGCGCACACGATCTACGCGGTGGGCAGCCTGGGGTCGCAGGCCTCGATGGCGATCACGATCGCCCCGAACGACACCGTCGGACCGGTCGTGAGCGCGGCACTCGTGCAGAAGACCACCCTTGGGAGCGCCGGCTACATCAAGCAGGCCGGAACCTTCTACGTCTACGCCCAGGTGACCGACGTGGGTAGCCCCGCGGTCGGCGTGTCCACCGTGACGGCGAACGTGACCAACCTGAAGACCGGCACGACCGCCGCGCCCCTCGTGGCAGGCGCCTACACCGTCGACGGCGTGGCCTACACCTACCGGAGCGCCTCGATCATCGCGACGACGCCGCTGGCCGAAGGGTCGAAGACCTTCACGATCACGGCCACCGATCTGAACACGAACGCCACGACGCAGGGCGGGTTCAGCGCGACGGTGGACAACACCGTGCCCACCGCATCCGACTTCCAGGCGGCGAACACCTCGGGCGGCACGGTGGGCAAGGCCGAGGCGGGCGACACCGTGACCTACACCTTCAGCGAGCCGATGGACCCGAACAGGATCCTGGCGTCGTGGACGGGCAGCGCGACAACGGTGACGGTGCGGATCACGAACAACGTCGGCGGCGACCTGCTCACGGTGTGGAACGCGGCCAACACGGCGCAGCTGCCGATGGGCTCGGTGAACCTGGTTCGCACGGATTACGTGACCGCCACCATCAACTTCACGACCTCGTCGATGACGATGACCGGATCCACGATCGTGGTCACGCTGGGAACGCCGAGCGCTGCGGTGGGCACGGCACTGGGGACCGGTACGAGCGTGTGGACGCCCTCGACGACCGCGTGGGACCGGGCGTCGAACGCGATGACCGCAACCGCACGCAACGAGACCGGCGGCGCGGACGCCGAGTTCTAGGCTCCTTCGGCGTACTCCTCGTCCGAGACGGGGTCGCCCCACTCGGGTGCGCCGCCGCCGTTGACCGCGACGTGCACCATCGGGGCGTCGGGCTGCGCGGCGTGGAAGTGCCACTCCCCCGCCGCGACGTGGAGGATGTCGCCCGCTTCGAGCGTCGAGGGGCGGTTGCCTCGCGAGCGGATACGGCCGCGACCGCTCACCCCGATCAGGAACTGACCGCCGGGGTGCTGGTGCCAGTGGGTGCGGGCCGCCGGCGCGAAGTGCACGACGCCGACGTTCGTCCCGTCGGTCGCCGCCGGGCCGGAGCGGATCCACACCTCGCCCGTGAACCGGCCGGTATCGCCGCGCTCGAAGACGGCGTCAGATGCGCTGTCGGTGATCGCCATACGGAGAACCTCCTCGATCGATACCTGACCTGCTGACTGGGGCTGTGGTGGGGCTGTGGTGGGGCTGTGGTGGGGCTGTGGTGGGGCGGGCAGGACTCGAACCTGCGACCGAGGGATTATGAGTCCCCTGCTCTAACCGACTGAGCTACCGCCCCGAGCGTCATCTCACACCTGCGTCTTGCGGCCCGCTCCGCAATGGAGTCATTCCGCCCCTGCAGACATCAGGTAAGAACCTACCGGAGCATGACACCGACGGCGCGACGGATCGATCCCGGCCGGTGGACGCGCCGTATCCCGCCATCGGCGGGGACACCGCGCCTGTTCGAGAGGTGCTTCCGGCGTCAGCCGGACAACACCTGACAGAGGCCGGCGACATCTCCGGTCCAGAAATCGTTGACC
>JANLXF010000062.1:0-1929 GCA_031364965.1 Actinomycetes bacterium
GGCCGCACGCCACAGAGGAGCAGGGCGCCAACCCATTGAACGATGCCACCAAGTACGTCGCGTCGCGGGGTCATCCCACCCTGGAGTGGAGCCCCTCGGTCCTGATCGAGGGAGACGCGGCCGAAGGCGTCGCGGCGCTCAAGAAGGAAGATGGGCCAGAGCTGCAGGTGCATGGCAGCGGGAAGCTGATCCAGACGCTCATGGGCCACAACCTCGTCGACCAGTACCGCCTATGGGTCTTTCCCCTCGTCATCGGGTCCGGCAAACGCTTGTTCTCGGACGGCACCATCCCCTCCGGGCTGAAGCTCGTCGACAGCAAGGTCTCCACCACTGGAGTCGTGATCGGGACGTATGAGCCGGCAGGCGAGATCGTCACAGGATCGTTCGCGCTGGAGTGACCGCGCTCGGAGTCACTCACCGAGCATCTCAAGACACCGCGCGACCTACGCACCTTTCGAACCTGGTGAACGATCCGAGCCAAGCGCGGGGCGAAGGGGAACCGGATCGCCAGCGTGAGGCTAGGAACGCGAGGTCGGAACCAAGGACGCCTTCGAGCACGAGCTGAAGGGCGTTCCCGACCGCTGGCACCTGCACAGAGTGATGAGCGAACCAGTCTGATCAACCAGTCGCGGAGCACTGGTCGCCGGTAGCTACCGCGCGCTCGAACCCTCAGGGTGTTCGTGTCCCAGACCGTGAAGGACGTGGTCGCAGGCTCTGGCCTCGTGTTCGAAGACGCCGGCGAGCACGATCTGAAAGGCGTCGCCGACCGCTGGCACCTCTACCGGGCAGCGCCTGAGGAGCCCGACCAGGCGCGCGTTGGACTCTCACGGCCCTACTTCCCTTCCGCGGCCTAACGGGGCATAATCGACTCCGCGCCCCAGCCCGTGTGGCCGCCTCTCGATGAAGACACTCGCTTCGTGAACGCGATCGCGGTCGGCGGAACGGAACTCGGGACGGGCGTGACCTTTACTCCCACCGTCAGCCCATGCGATGCTCCGATCGCGTCAACGCCCTCGCCCAAAGGAGCTTCGCATGTCCGAACAGCAATCGGAGACGGAACGAAACAAGGCCGTGGTTCAGCGGTTCATCGAGGAGGTCCAGAACCAGAAGGATTGGGCGGTCTTCGACGAGCTGAACGCCCCAGACTTCGTGAACTTGAGCGCGCCGCCGGGGATGCCGGCCGACCTTGAGGGCGGCAAGATGTTCCTCGCCGCATTCGTGAACGCGTTCCCGGATTCCCACGTCACCGTCGATGACATGATCGCGGAGGGCGACCGTGTCGCCACCAAGAAGACGATGACGGGCACGCACACAGGCGAGTTCAACGGGATCGCACCGACCGGCAAGCGTGTCGAGATCCAATTCATCGACATCCTGCGTCTCCGAGACGGCCAGATCATTGAGCACTGGCTGAGCATGGATCAGCTGAGTTTCATGCAGCAGCTCGGCGTGATCCCTTCATAGGTCGAGGAGCTTGTCGGCGGGCGGCCGCCTGCCGAGGCGGTCGCTTGGCGTTGGGTAGCCTAATTGCCCACGCGACTCAACGTCCGCGGCCGCACTGAGACCTCTACGTGGAGCCTTGTCGATCGATCGACAAGGTGAGCTGGTCTAGCTGGGCGCGGTTGCGGACCGCAACGGCCTGGCTGCCGGGTTCAGCCAGGCGCTGGCGTCAGCGCCACGCAGCCTGCGCGACCCAGCCGTGACTCGTGCAGCTACTATCGTCTCGGCGGTGACGGTGACATTCAAGAAGCAAGGGGGAGCGATCCGCCTATGAGACCGCTCCGATACTCGATCAACGTCACCCTCGACGGCTGCTGCGATCACCAGGTGGGGATCGCAGACGAGGAGTCCCATCGCTATTGGGCCGCCGAGTTGGAACGAGCCGATGCCTTGCTCTTCGGCCGGGTGACCTACGAGATGATGGAGGCG
>JANLXF010000065.1:0-2368 GCA_031364965.1 Actinomycetes bacterium
CGCGATCGTGGACCGTTCTTCGCAGCTGATCCACTTCCCGTACACGATCGAGCGAGGCGTGCGCTTCCCCGACGAGCCGATGGAGGTCATCGGGCTCCGCAAACACGTGCTCGAGACCCACGATGCTCTCGTGATCAACGAGAACGCGACCCAGAAAGCAATCGAGTACGGCCAGCCAGGCGCGATCCAGGGGGAGCCCGCGAAGTCAGTGGTCCTCGTGCCGCTCGTCGTGGGAGGCCGGGCGAACGGCGTGATCTCGCTGCAGAACCTCGACCGCGAGGGCGCGTTCAGCGAGGACGATGTCCGGCTCCTCACGACGCTGGCGGGCAGCCTGAGCGTCGCGCTCGAGAACGCGCGTCTGTTCGAGGAGACTCGGCAGCGCAACGCCGAGCTCGGTCTGATCAACGCCGTCCAGGGCGGCCTGGCCGAGAAGCTCGAGACCCAGGCGATGTACGACCTGGTCGGCGACCAGCTGCAGGAGATCTTCGACGCGCAGGTCGTGGATATCGGGATCTTCGACCGCGACGCCGACGTGGTCCGGTTCCCGTACGCGATCGAACGCGGCGTGCGCTTCCCCGACGAGCCGATCCCGGTCGTCGGCTTCCGGAAAGAAGCGCTGGAGACCAAGACCACCGTGGTCGTGAACGAGAACGTGGCCGAGCGATCGGCGGAGGTCGGTCAACCGCTCGTGCTTCAGGGTGAAGCACCGAGATCCGAGGTCTTCGTCCCGCTCGTCGTCGGTGGGCAGTCGACCGGCGTGGTCTCCCTGCAGAACCTCGATCGCGAACACGCCTTCGACGAGGGCGCCGTCCGGCTGTTGACGACCCTCGCGGGGAGCCTGAGCGTCGCGCTCGAGAACGCCCGGCTCTTCGAGGAGACCCGCCAACGTGCGGCCGAGCTCGCGATCGTGAACGACGTCGGGCAGGCCCTTGCCGAGCAGCTCGAGCTCGACGTCTTGATCCAGCGGCTCGGCGAGCAGCTGCGCGATGCGTTCGAGGCCGACATCGTGTACGTGGCGCTGCACGACCGGCGACGTGACCTGATCGAGTTCGCGTACCACAACGAGGACGGCGCGCAGGAGCCGCAGGAGCCGTTGCAGTACGGCGTGGGTCTCACCTCGGAGATCATCGAGACCCGGGCACCCCTGCTGCTGAATCAGGAGGAGTCGTTCCAAGAGTTCGGATCCGGGATGGTCGGGTCGCCCGTCCGGTCGTACCTGGGCGTGCCGATCATGGTCGGCTCACAGGCGATCGGCGTGATCAGCGTGCAGAGCAAGGGGCGGGGTGGGCTCTTCGGCGAGACCGAGACCCGGCTGCTGGCCACGATCGCCGCGAACGTCGGCGTCGCGATCCAGAACGCGCGCCTCTTCCGCGAGGGCCAGGAGGCCCGCGAGGCCGCCGAGCAGGCGAACGCGGCCAAGAGCGCGTTCCTGGCCGCCACCAGCCACGAGATCCGCACGCCGATGAACGCGATCATCGGGATGAGCGGCCTGCTGCTCGAGACCGAGCTCGACGCGGAGCAGCGCGACTACGCGGCGACCGTCGCGAACAGCGGCGAGGCGCTGCTCGCGATCATCAACGACATCCTGGACTTCTCGAAGATCGAGGCCGGGCGGATGGACCTGGAGCGCGCGCCCTTCGACCTGCGGGCCTGCATCGAATCGGTGGTGGACCTGATCGGTCCCGTGGCGGCCAAGAAGGGACTCGAGGTCGCGTACGACATCGAGCCCGGGACGCCCGAGACCGCCGTCGGGGACTCCAGCCGCATCCGCCAGATCCTGCTGAACCTGCTGAACAACGCCGTGAAGTTCACGGAGGCCGGCGAGGTCGAGGTCACTGCCTCGGCGTCGGTCTCCGACAAGCCCGACACGATCGTGTACCACCTCACCGTAAGCGACACCGGGATCGGCATCCCCCCCGATCGCATCGACAAGCTCTTCCAGTCCTTCACCCAGGTCGACGCCTCGACGAGCCGCCGCTACGGGGGGACCGGCCTGGGGCTCGCGATCAGCCGCAAGCTCTCCGAGCTGATGGGCGGCACGGCGTGGGCGACGAGCACGGGCGTGTCGGGCGAGGGGAGCACCTTCCACGTCACGATCGAGGCGGGCACGACCGACATGACGCCGACGGCGCTCCGCCGTGACGGATCGTTCGAGGGGCGCCGCGCGCTGGTCGTGGACGACAACGAGACGAACCGCCGGCTCATGAGCGCGCTCCTGGGCGCGTGGGGGATGCAGACCGTGGTGGCCCCCGGGTTCGAGGCGGCGCTCGCCGCGCTCGGCGACGGTCGCTTCGACCTGGCCGTCCTCGCCATGCTGATGCCCGACGTGGACGGCCTCGACCCGGCCGCGCGGATCCGCGCGCTCCAG
>JANLXF010000078.1:0-4386 GCA_031364965.1 Actinomycetes bacterium
TCGTCTTCTTCGTCGTGCTGACGGGCGCTGAGCCATCAGTGATGCGGGCGGGCGTGATGGCCACCCTCACACTGCTCGGCGTGCTGATGGGCCGGCCGAGATCCACGGGGTCGATCCTTGCCGGGGCGGTCTTCGTGCTGCTGGTGCTCGATCCGTGGCTGGTCTGGGCGATCGGGTTCCAGCTCAGCGTGGCCGCGACCGCCGGGATGGTGGCCCTCGGGACCCCGCTCGCCGAACGGCTGGGGCGGTTCGTGCCGACGCCGGTCGCCCTCGCGGCCGGCACCACGATAGCGGCGCAGCTCGGCGTGACCCCGATCCTGCTGTTCCACTTCCACGAGGTGCCGGGCGTGACGATCGTCGCGAACCTCGCCGCGTTCCCGGCGGTCTCGCCGGCGCTGCTGATGGGGATCGCGGCCTCGACCACCGGCCTGGTCTCGATGCCCGTGGGACGGTTCCTGTCGATCTTCGCGACGCTCCCGATGCGCTACCTGCAGTTCATCGCCGACACGCTGGCCAAGGCGCCGGTCGGCTACGTCACCTCGAAGGGCGGCCCGATCGTGCTGGTGGCGGGGTTCGCCGTGTTCGTCGGCATCGTCACGTGGATCAAGGGCGGATGGCGTCCGCCCCGCTGGCTGCTCGTGGGCGTGGTGGGGGCCATGCCGTTGGTGGTCTGGTCCTCAGCGCTGGGCGCCGGCACGCCAGAGGGGCTCATGGTGCGCTTCTTCGACGTGGGGCAGGGCGATTCGGCCTTGGTCACGAGTCCGGGCGGCGCCACGATCTTGATCGACGGCGGCCCCGACGAGGAACAGGTCGCGACCGAGCTCGCGGCGCTGGGAGTGAAGCGACTCGACATGGTGGTGGCGTCGCACCCCCACGCCGATCACATCATCGGCCTGCCCAACGTGCTCGCGCGGATCCCCGTGGGCGTGCTGCTCGAGCCCGGCTGTGACCGCACCTCGGTGCTGAACGCCGACCTCCAGGTCGCGATCCAGGACGAGGGCGTGGAGGTGCGGCAGCCGCGCACGGGCGCGTCGTTCGACGTCGGCGACGTCCACCTCGAGGTGCTCTCGCCGCACGAGTGTTGGTCGGGCACGGAATCCGATACGAACAACGATGCCCTCGTGCTGATGGTGAGCCTGGGCGAGGACACCGTGCTGTTCGCCACCGAGCCCGAGGAGCCGGCGCAGGAGTGGCTGCTCGACTCGGATCAGCCGCTCGAGGCCGACGTGCTCAAGGTGCCGCACCACGGCGCCGCCACGTCGATCCCGGAGTTCTTCGATGCGGTCTCCGCGCAGGTGGCGGTCGTGAGCGTCGGCGAGAACACCTACGGCCACCCGGTCGCCGCGACGCTCGACGCGATCACCGAGTCGGGGGCACAGATCTGGCGCACCGACGAGCACGGCACGGTCACGGTGACGTTCGCCGACGGGACCCCGGAGGTCAGCGCGGATCGATGACCGCGGCCCGCGGTCTACCCGCGGTGCGAGAAGCGACTCACGAGCGGGAGGACCAGCCAGAGCACGACGACGACGCCGGCCGCGACGAAACCGATCGCGGATGCCGCGCCCGGAGAGTCCGGCCACAGGATCAGGGCGACGAGCCAGACCACGGAGGTCATGGCCACGGCGAGACAGGCGATCCCGGCCAAGATCAACCGGTTCGAGGTGCGCAGGAACCCCTCCTTGTCGCCGGCGCGGAACTGGAGCCGGTGCAGCGGCGTGGGGGTGATCATCAGCGCCGTCGCCAGCGCCGTGAAGAAGAAGGCGACGATGTACGCGGTGCGGGCACCCCCGTCGACCCTGCCGAAGGCGCCCGTGAACGGCACGGTCAGCAGGAACGCGAACAGCACCTGGACGCCCGGCAGCACCACCCGCACCTCGTTGAGGAACTCGATCAGCTCCCGGTCGACCCGCTCCTTCTCGCTCTCGTGCTCGGCGGTGGGGGTCTCGTCGTCCCGTGTGCGCTCGGTCATGCACGGGACCTTACCGCGGCGCGCCGTTCGGGTCGGCGGGGTTCGGATCGGTGCCGCGCTCGAGCCGAGCCCCGCCCACCCAGAGCACCACTGCGAGCACCGCCGCGACCGATCCGGAGATCATCAAGGGGAGTCGTCCCGTGCCGCCCCACGCGAGTCCCGCCCACACGCCGGCCACGATCGAGGCCGCGCCGCTGAGCGCGGCATAGGTGCCGAGCGCGGTGCCGGTCGCCTCGGGTGCGAGGTCGGCGACCCATGCGCGGCTCACGCCGTCGGTCAGGGCGGTGTAGGCGCCGTACACCGGCAGGAGCACCCAGACCCACGCCGCCGAGGTGGCGATCCCCAGACCGAAGTACGCCACCGCGAACACCCCCACCCCGACCGCGAACACCTTGCGGCGAGGGATCCGATCCGACCACCCGCCCGCCGGATAGGACAGCAACGAGTAGGTCAGGTTGTAGAGCGTGTAGACCAGCACGACACCCGCGAACCCGAGCCCCAGCTCCTTGGCCCGAAGCAGGAGCAGCGCGTCGGTGAAGTTCACGAGTCCGAACACCGTGAGGAAGGTCACCACCCGGCGATAGGGTTTGCCGAGGGGCGTGCCGCGCCGTGCGACGGCGTCGGCCGTCTCCTCGTGCGTGCGTGGCCGCTCGCGCACGAATCCGATCAGGGACACGCTGATCGCCGCCGGGATGAACGCGATGAAGAAGAGCGGCCGCATACGGCGGTCGAGGGCGTAGTAGAGCCCGAGGCCGATCAACGGACCGACGACGGCGCCGAACGTGTCCGCCGCCCGGTGGAACCCGAAGGCCCGTCCGCGGTCGGCGCGGGCCGTGTCGTCGGCGATCAGCGCGTCGCGCGGCGCCCCGCGGATGCCCTTGCCGGTTCGGTCGGCCACGCGGGCCGCCAGCACCAGTGGCCACGCCGTCGCGAGGCCGATCAGGAGCTTCGAGACCGAGGAGATGCCGTACCCGGCGGCGATCAAGGGCTTGCGGCGCATCCGATCGGCGAGCCGGCCCGACACCGCCTTCAGGATCGAGGCGGTCCCCTCGGCCATCCCCTCGATCAGCCCGACCACCGAGGGGGGCGCCCCCAGCACCCCGGTGATGAACAGAGGGAGCACGGGATAGAGCATCTCCGAGGCGGCGTCCTGGAAGAAGCTCACGCCCGAGAGCACCCGGACGTTGTGGCTCAACCCATCCCACGGACGTCGGCGCCGGCCACCGCTCTCATGCATCGGCCGAGCCTACGACCGGTCCGGGGTGGCCGTCCGGGGCCCGCGGTAGCATCCTGGCGATGACCACGCCGAAGCTTCCCGTCACGTTGCTGTGGGGCGAGGACGCCTACCTGTTACGCGAAGCGGGGCTCGCGCGCTTCGACGGGGTGCATCCCACGGAGGTCGACGCGGGCGAGTGGGCGGGCGGTGAGCTCCAGAACCTCGCCACGCCGTCGCTGTTCGGGGAACGGCGGGGCCTGATGATCACCGACGCACGATCGCTCACCAAGGATGCCATCGCGGAGATCGCCGCCTATCTCGAGGCCCCCGACCCCGAGGCCCCCTTGGTGATCTGCTGCCAGGTCGCGGAGCGGGGCAAGGCGCCGGCCGCCCTCGACAAGCTCGTGAAGACGCTGGGCACGGTCACGCAGGTCGCGATCGCCCGCAAGGAGCTCGAGCCCTGGTTGATGAACCGCGCGAAGGCGGCCGAGGTGGATCTGGGTGCCCCCGCCGCGCGCGCGCTCGTCGAGACGCTGGGCGAGGAGCCCGGCGCGCTGGTCGCGGCGATCCAGCAGCTGGCCGGCGCCTACGCCGGCCAGAAGGTGACGCCCGCCATCATCGCGCAGCAGTTCCGGGGCCTGGGCGAGCAGAAGGTCTGGGATCTGTGCGACCGGGCGTTCGGCAAGGATCTGCCCGGCGCGATCCGCTCGCTCCGTTCCCTCGAGGAGGGTCGCGACGACCCGTTGAAGGTGCTCGGCGGCGTGTCGAGCCGCCTCCGCGACCTGATCCGGGTCCGGGCGCTTCCGGACCGGATGGCACCGGCCCAGGTGGCCAAGGAGGCGGGCCTGCGGTTCGACTGGCAGGCGCGCCGCTACCAGCAGCAGGCGCGGAACTTCTCGATGGCGCAGCTGCTCTCGCTCCACGAACGCATCACGGAAGCCGACCGGGCGCTGAAGTCGGGCTCGACCGGGGACATCGTGATGCCGGCGCTGATCGCCGCGATCGCGGCACCCTGAAACGGATCGCCGAGCTACTCGGCGCCGACGGCGTTCGCGGCCTTGGTGAGGCGGCTCTTGCGGCGGGCGGCCGTGCGCTTGTGCACGACGCCCTTGCTGGCGGCCTTGTCCAGGGCGCGGGCGGCTTCCCTGGCGCGCTGCTGCGCGGCCTCGGCGTCGCCTTCGGCGACGGCCGTCTCGAC